>NZ_JBSFLV010000030.1:0-87151 GCF_053599215.1 Streptomyces sp. NPDC001002
GGAATAAGGCGGACTGGGGTGACGTCACGTGAGGAGCGTCATATCCGTGACCGTGCGTGGTCCGGCCGCGGCACTCTGTCGGAGCTGGCCCGGCACGCCGTCCAGCACCGCAAGCGGATGCCGATCGCCTGGCAGGACCGGGTGACCTCACGCATGCGGCAGTCCCAGGTGCTGTCCATGCCGGCGCTGCTGCTCGCGGAGGCGCGCCTGGGCACGGCGGCCGGGCGCCCGCTGCCCGAACGCCCCCCGCAGCGCCCCCGGCACCTGGTCGCCGACTGGCCCTACGGCAGGCCCGCCCCGCGCACCTACTGGCTGACCAACCTGCCCGCGCGCAGGATCGCCGACGTACTGCCGCTCGCGCAGCTGCGGGCGCTGTGCGGCAACAGCCTGGAGCGGCTCCAACAGGACTTCGGCCTCGGCGACTTCGAGGGCCGTTCGTTCCGTGGCTGGCACCACCACGTCACGCTGGCCTCGGTCGCGCTGGGCTACGACACGCTGCGCCGGCCCCGGCCGGCCCCGTCGGGCTCGGCCGGCTAGGCGGGACGCGGACGGATGCGGGCGGATACGTCAGGGCGGCGCGGGGGTGCCGTGGCGATGTCCTGTCCCTTCCGGAACTCCATGCCGCGTTTCCGCATTTCCTCGTTCCCCGTTCACGCCCTCGCTCGTGCAGCGAGACACAGGAGGCTCGTATGAACCAGGCGCAGACGGCCACGGGCAAGGTGCTCGCGGGCCGTACGGCGGTCGTGACCGGGGGCTCGCGCGGCCTCGGCCGGGCGATCGTGCGACGACTGGCCGACGACGGCGCGGCCGTCGTGTTCAGTTACGCGACCAACAAGGACGCCGCCACCGAGATCGAGGAAGAGATCGCGGCGGCCGGCGGCACCGCCTGGGCGGTGCAGACCGAACTCGCGGAAGTGGCCCAGATCGAGCGGCTGTTCACGACGGCCGACGAGCACTTCCGCTCCATCGGCGCCGAAGGCCTCGACATCCTTGTCAACAGCGCCGGCGTGGCCTCGTTCACGCCGATCGGCGAGACCGCCGAGGCGGAGTACGACCGGGTGATGGCCGTCAACGCCAAGGCCCCTTATTTCGCCGTGCAGTTCGCCTCGCAGCGGATGGGGGACGGCGGGCGGATCATCGGCCTGTCGACCGTGACCACGCGCTGGCCGCGGGTGCCGGAGTCGGTGTACATCGCCAGCAAGTCGGCGGGCGAGGCGTTCGTGCGGGTGGCGGCACGGGAGTTGGGTCCGCGCGGGATCACGGTCAACACCGTCTCGCCCGGGCCGAGCGACACCGACATGCTGCGCGGTGCGACCACCGCGGAGATCCGCGAGCACGTGATCGCCGACACCCCGCTGGGCCGGCTCGGACGGCCCGCGGACGTGGCCGCCGTGGTGGCGTTCCTCGCCGGGCCGGACGCGGCCTGGGTGACCGGGCAGAACATCCGCGCCGACGGCGGACTCGTCTACTGAGCGCGGCTACTGAGCACAGCGCAAAGGGAGTTGGGGCGGCTCGCGGCCGTCAGCGTTCCCAGCCGACCTGGGTGAAGTCGATGTCACCCAGGCCCGGTACGCCGTAGTTGGCGAGACCCTCGCGGACGGCGAGGATCTGCGGGCGCTGATAGAGCAGGAGGTCGTGGGCCGCCTCCCAGATCTCCGCGTCGGCCTGTCTGTACAGGCGGGCGCGGCGCGCCGGATCCAGGGTGTGCACGGCCTCCCGCAGCAGGGCGTCGATCTCGGGGCTGGATATCCGGCCGTAGTTCTCATAGGCCTGAGTGCCGCTCGGCTCCCGGTAGATCGAGTACAACGAGCTGGGATAGGTCTGGCCGATGAATCGGAAGATCGCCATGTCGAAATTCCCTTGGTTGAGGTACTTCGACAAGTAGTCGTCGGCCGGGGCCTTCTGGATCTCCACCGCGATGCCGACCCGGGAGAGCATTTGCTGGATCAGCTGGGAGAGGTCGAGCCCGAGGCGGTTGGTGGACTGGCTGAGCACGAATCGCAGCTTCAACTCCTGCCCGTCCTTGGCGCGTGTTCCGCTCCCGTTCTTCCGCCGCCATCCGCGCTCGTCCAGAATTCGCTCGGCCTCCTTCAGGTCGTAGCGGCCGAGGGTCCCCGAATTGTCGGTGTAGCCCGGCTGGTTGGTCATGAAGAAGTGATTGCCGAGCAACGGCACGCCGATCGGCAGCCCTTCACCGGCGACCTTCGCCAGTGCGTTCCGGTCGACCGCCCGCAGTACGGCTCTGCGTACCTGGGGGTCGGCCAGCGGGCCGCTCGCGCCGTTGAAGGAGACCAGCACCTCGTCCCAGGCGGAGCCGGTGCGGATGTCGGTGTCCGCCGCGCCCTTGAGCCGGTCGTAGACGTCCCCGGAGGCCGCGTTGACGGCGCTGATCTCGCCGTTGAGGTAGGCCTGGACGGCGGTCGTGGGGTCGAGGGTGCGGAAGACGACCTGGTCCAGGAGGGGCCGGGTGCCCCACCACTTCGGATCGCGTACGGCGGTCAGGGTCTTGCCGGTGGTGTCCAGCGAGCCGACCTTGAACGGGCCCGCGGTGACGGGCAGTCCGGTCCGCCAGCCGTCGTTGAACTCCTCCGGGGTGCTGAACGCGGCGGCGGGATACAGCGGGGTGAACAGGCGCTGCCAGTCGGCGAAGGGCGTCTTGAAGGTGACCTTGACCTCATGCGCGTCGGCGCCCTCGGAGACCGACGCGATGTCCTCGTATCCGCTCGGGTCGGCGATCTGGTAGCGGTGGTCGGCGCGGCCCAGGGCGCGCCACTGGGCGGCGAAGTCCTGCCAGCCCAGGGCCGTTCCGTCGGACCAGCGGGCCTTGGGGTTGAGCCGGTAGACGACCGTCTGGGGAGCGGTGGAGGTCACCTTGGCGGAGCTCAGGTAGTCGGGGACCGGGTGCGGTACGCCTTTCGCGTCCCGCAGGAACAGGCGTGGCTCGAAGAGGCCGACGACGGTGAGCGCGTCGTCCAGGGCGCCGTCCAGCTGGAAGTAGTTGAACTGGGTGAGCCACTGGACCATGGAGAGAGTGAGGGTGCCGCCGTCCCGAAGTGCGCTGCGGGGGCGGGCGTTGACATCGGCGCGGTCGTACGCCGGAACCGCCGCGCGAGAATCCCGGTCGTCAGGTTCGTTCGGCCCGCCGGACGACGTACATCCGGCCAACACCGCGACGAGCGCGATCCACACCTGAACGCTCCATAAGAATCTGCGTCGTTCCGGGAATCTCGTCATTTCGATGCCCCTCCCGAGCGGCTCGGAAGTTTAACATTGGCTCATGTCAAGGCCGTGAAGCGCCGCAGGGGGAGTCGCATTGTGGGCGATGCTGTCAAAACGTCTGGCGAACTACTGTTTATTGCTCGTCACGTCAACTTTCCTTTGCTATTTGCTTTCCTCGGCGGCTCTTGACCCACGCGCCTACTTCGAGGAGCGCACACCGCCTCCGCCGCAGCGGGTGGTCGACCAGCGGTTGGCCGAACTCGGCCTGGACCGGCGGACGCCGGTGGTCGAGCGGTTCGGGCACTGGTCGTGGCGGGCCCTGCACGGCGATCTGGGGCGCACGCTCGACGGGACGTCCGTGACCGCCGAGTTCGGCCGCCGGGTGGGGGTGACCGCCCGGCTGCTGCTGGTGGGCACGGTGACCGGCACGGCGCTGGGAGTGCTCGCCGGCGTATGGGCGGCGGTGCGGCGCGGCCGGCTGCCGGACCGGGGGCTGACGCTGCTGTCGTTCACGGTGCTGTCGGTGCCGCCCTTCGTGCTCGGGCTGTTGCTGCAGACCGGCGCGATCGCGGTCAACGACGCGACGGGCCGCAGCGTGATCCGCTACACCGGCGAGCGCACTCCTGGCCTGGACGGCGGGCCGCTGGTCCAACTGCGGGACATGGCGGCGCACTTGGTGCTGCCCACCCTCTCCGTCTCCCTGGGCGCGGTCGCCCTCTACAGCCGCTACCAGCGCGGGGCGACCCTCGACGTGCTCGGCGCGGAGCATCTGCGCACCGCCCAGGCCAAGGGGCTCACCCCCGGACGGGCCCTGTTGCGGCACGGGTTGCGCACCTCGCTGATCCCGCTGACCACCGTGTTCGCGTTCGGGTTCGTGACGATGTTCACCGGCGCGGTGTTCACGGAGAAGATCTACGGCTGGCACGGCATGGGCAGTTGGTTCCTCGACTCCGTGCAGAAGGGCGACGTGAACGCCGTGGTGGCGATCGAGGTGTTCGGCGCGGTGCTCGTGCTGCTGGCCGGACTCTGCGCGGACCTGCTGCACGCCGCGCTCGATCCCCGGGTCCGATTCGCATGAGCTACCCGCGTAGCGGACGGATGCTGCGGCGGCTGACCCGCTCCCCGTCGGCGGTCGCGGGGACGGCGCTGCTGTGCGCACTGCTGCTGCTCGCCTTCGCCGGACCCGCGCTGACGCGCTGGCCGTACGCCGCCGTCGACTACACGGCTCTGCGCGTGCCGCCCGGCTCCGGGCACTGGTTCGGCACCAACCGCATAGGCCAGGACGTCTTCGCGCAGTGCGTGCGCGGACTGCAGAAGTCGCTGCTCATCGGGTTCCTGGTGGCCGTCGTCTCGACGGCGGGCGGCACGGTCGTCGGCGTGTGCGCCGGGTATCTGGGCGGCTGGCCGGACCGGGTGCTGATGTTCCTCGTCGACCTGATGCTGGTGGTGCCCGCGTTCCTGGTCCTGGTGGTCGCCGCGCCCCGGCTGCGGGCCCTGGGCTGGCTCGGCTACGGCGGACTGCTCGCGGCGTTCGGCTGGATGGTCACCGCCCGCGCGGTACGCGCCATGACCCGCTCCCTGAAGGAACGTCAATTCGTGCTGGCGGCGCGGTACATGGGCCTCGGGCCGGTCGCGGTGGTGCGCCGGCACATCCTGCCGCACCTGGTCTCCTTCCTCACCACCAACGCCACGGTCGCGGTGGCGGGCGCGGTGATCAGCGAGACGGGCCTTTCGTACGTCGGTTTCGGCGTGCAGCCGCCGGACGTCTCACTGGGCACGCTGATCGCCGACTCCTCCGACGTGCCGACGACGTATCCGTGGATGTTCTTCTTCCCGGTCGGCCTCCTTGTGCTGCTGGTCCTGGCCTGTCATCTGGTCGGCGAGGGGCTGCGGGACGCGTTCGACCCGGTGGGCGCGGCCGGAGCGGCCGGCTCGGCGGGCGCGGTCGGTCCGGCCTCCGTGGAGAGCGGTCCGGCGGTGGGCCGGGCATGACGGCGCCGGGTTCCACGACGGCCTCGACAGAGGTGCTGCTGGAGGCGCGCGGGCTGCGGGTCGGCCGGCCGGCCTCGCGGCGCTCCCCCGCCCTACCTCTGGTGCGGGGCGTCGACCTGCTGCTGCGCCGGGGCGAAGTGCTGGGTCTGGCGGGCGAGTCGGGGGCGGGCAAGAGTCTCACCGCCCTGGCCCTGCTGGGGTTGTGCCCGCCGGGACTCGAAGCGACGGGCTCCGTACGGCTGTCGGGGCAGGAGCTGGTCGGGCTGCCGGTGCGCGAGCTGGCCCGGCTGCGCGGCCGGCACATCGCCATGGTCTTCCAGGACGCGCTGGCCGCCTTCACCCCGGTGCACCGGATCGGCGACCAGATAGGCGAGGCCCTGCGCATCCACCAACGCCCGCGTCCGGGGCGGGAGTCGGCCCGCCGGGCGGCGGCGGAGCTGCTGGACGCGGTCGGGGTGCCGGAGGCGGGCCGGGTCGCCGACGCCTATCCGCACCAGCTGTCCGGCGGCACCCGGCAGCGGGCGATGATCGCGATGGCGATGGCGAACCGCCCCGACGTCATCGTGGCCGACGAGCCCACCAGCGCGCTCGACGTCACCGTCCAGGCGCAGGTGCTCCAGGCGCTGGTCACCGCGCGCCGCGAGACGGGCGCGGCGCTGCTGCTGATCAGTCACGACCTGGGGGTGCTGGCCGGCACCGCGGACCGGGTGGCGGTGATGTACGGCGGGCGGGTGGTGGAGTACGGACGCACGCGGGAGCTGTTCGCGCGGCCCAGGATGCCGTACACCGCGGGGCTGATCGGTTCCGTGCCCAGGCTCGACCGGGATGTCCTCCCGACTCCGATGCCGGGTGCTCCGCCGGCTCCGGGGGGCCGGGATCCCGGCTGCGCCTTCGCCCCGCGCTGCCCGCTGGCCGAGCCGGAGTGCCGGACGGACGAGCCGGAACTGACCTGTCGTGAAGGTGAAGTGGCAGGTGAGGTGCATCAACCGGCCGACGCCGAGGCGTCATTGACGGGTGCCGCATCACACCTTGCCGACCAGGAGCCGCGACTGCCCCTCGACGCACGGCACTTGGCCGCCTGTCGGCGCAGCGAGGAAGCCGTCCGGCTCGGGGCCGCGGCGCTGTTTCCGCCGTCGGTGCCCGTGCGGGCGGCGCCGGCGCGGGGCGTGGTGGAGCCGGTGCTGCGGATCAGGGGACTGGTCAAGTCGTTCCCGGTGGCCGGGGGCGGTCGGTGGCGGCGTGGCAGGCGTGAGGTGCGGGCCCTGGAAGGGGTGGATCTGGAGGTGTGCCGGGGTGAGACGCTGGGGCTGGTGGGCGAGTCCGGGTGCGGGAAGTCCACCACGCTGTTGGAGGTGATCTCGCTCAAGGCGCCACGTCAGGGCACCATCGAGGTCCTCGGGCAGGACACCGGGACGCTCTCCCGGGAGGCCGAGCGGCGGTTGCGGGGCGCGCTGCAGATCGTGTTCCAGGATCCGATGGCGAGCCTGGATCCGCGGATGACGGTGGGCGACATCGTCGCCGAGCCGCTGCTGGTGCAGCGGGCGTCGGCCGAGCGGATCGCCGCACGGGTGCCGGAGGTGCTGCGGCTGGTCGGCCTGCGCCCGGACGACGCCGCCGCCCTCCCGCACCGGTATTCCGGTGGGCAGCGTCAACGCATCGCCATCGCCCGGGCGTTGGCCGTGGAACCGCGGTTGCTGTTGCTCGACGAGCCGGTGTCCGCGCTCGACGTGTCCGTGCGGGCCGGGATCCTCGATCTGCTGCGCCGGCTGAAGGAGGACCCTGGCCCCTCGTGCCTGTTCGTCTCCCACGACCTCGCCATGGTCCGGCAGATCGCCGACCGGGTCGCGGTGATGTATGCCGGTCGCGTCGTCGAGACCGGCACGGTGGACGAGGTGTTCGGACAACCCTGTCATCCGTACACCAAAGCCTTGCTGGACGCGGTTCCGGTGCCGGATCCCGCGGTGGCGCGAGTTCGTTCGGCGACGGTGCTGCGCGGCGATCCGCCCGCTGCCGGCGACAGCGGTACGGGATGTCGGTTCAGGCCACGCTGCCCGGTGTACGAATCACTGGAGCCGAGTCAACGGTCGCGCTGTGAACGGGAATTCCCCGCGGTGGCTCGGACGCCGATCGACGGCGGCCGGTCGGTCGTCTGCCATTTCCCCCTCACGGGGGGCTGACTCGGCGCGGGACGGAAATGTCCCGAACGCTCGGCCCGGTGCGGGCCGTCGGCCTCAGCAGCAGCCGTTCGGACCGTTCTGCATGGACTGCTTGACCGGTTCCTTCGACGGCTCACCTGCCGCGACATAGAGACCGGAGGCGGCGAGGCCGGCAACCAGCAGCATTGCCACAAGCAATATGACGTGTTTCGGAATCACTTTTCTCTCCTCTCCCGCTTTCTTTTCTTTACAACGACAGTCAAGCGTGAATTACAGATCAAGTCAAGAGCGGTTTTACAAAGAAACGACAGGCAGAACCGGAATTTCCATTTCCTGCCCGCCGCCGAAAGGCCATCCGCTGGAACACCGCACTTTGGGCCATCGGCGGGATGAGGTCCGCCACACCCATTGGCGTGCCTCAGTCATGCTGGTATTGTGATCTATGACATCTCAAGTCATGTGCTCACCCTGGGAAGCCAAATGGATCATGTCGAAGACGTATCTCCGGTCCAGGTGGGCAGGCGCATCCGAGACCTTCGGGTCGAGCTCGGCCTGAAGCAGCAGGATCTGGCCTCCACGGATATCTCCGCGAGCTACATCTCGCTCATCGAATCGGGCAAAAGGGCTCCCTCGGATGCCGTGCTCACCACATTGGCCCGGAAACTCGGGTGTTCGCCGGAGCATCTGAGGACCGGCCGCGACGACCACGCCACCGAAGACGCGCGACTGAGGCTCTCTTTCGCCGAAATGGCACTGCGCAACGGCGACAACGGAGAGGCGCTCCAGGCGTTCGGCGAACTTCTGTCGAAGCCCGGCCTCGTCGACTCCGCGATGCGCTTGCGCGCTCGCATCGGACAGGCGACCGCGCTGGAGAAGCTGGACCGGGTCGAGGCCGCGATTCCCGTCCTGGAGGATCTCGTCAAGGACCCGTCTCTCGCGGCCGGTTCGGACGAGTGGTGCCGGGTGTCGGTCGCCCTCGGCCGCTGCTACCGGACCATGGGCGACGTCACGCTCAGCATCGAGATCTGCGAGCGAGCGCTCGCGACGCTGGACTCCCTCGGGCTCGACGTCACGGTCGACCACATCCAGGTCGGCTCCACGCTCATCGCGTCGTACCTGATGCGCGGTGACATCACCCGGGCCCATCTGCTCGCCCAGAAGCTGATCCCGGTGGCGGAGGAGCACGGCGGGCGCACCGGCCGGGGCGCGGTGTACTGGAACGCGGGTCTGGTCGCCGTCTCCCGCCGGCAGCTGCCCGAGGCGCTCGCGCTGACCGAGCGGGCGCTGGCGATGATGGCCGACGACGACAATCTGCGGCACGTGGCGATGCTCAAGGTCAACGTCGCCTGGCTGGAGCTCCAGTCCGGCAGCCCCGACCCGGCCCGCGCCAAGCAGCTGCTGGACGACGCCGGCGAGACCCTCGCGCAGTTCGGCACCGCGGTCGAGCAGGGCCGGTGCGAGATCTGCCTGGTGGACGCCAACATGCAGCTCGGGCGCTGGGACGAGGCCGCCGATCACGCCCGGCGCGCGCTGGGCCTGATGAGTTCGGGTCCGCGGGTGGAGGCGGTCGGGGCACGGGTCCGGCTGGCGGAGATCCATCTGCTGCGCGGGGACGCCGACCAGGGGCTGCAGGCCCTGCACGCGGCGACACGTCAGCTGCGGCACTTCACCGCGTCGTACGAGACGGCCCAGGAGTGGCGGCACATCGGTGACGTGTGGAAGCGCCAGGGCCGCTCGAAGGAGGCCCTTGAGGCCTACGACCACGCGCTGCAGGCCTCGGGCATGCCGATGACCTACGACCCCGCCCAGTCCCTGGCCCAGGCTCAGGAACGGCACGGCTGACACGGTCCGCGGCGGGGGCGTCCCCGCGACGGCCCCGCGCACTTCCCCACCGGACCTCATCGACGTACTCCCCCCGTCGCTCTGCCAGGCGTCGCCGCCGCACCCGTGAACCCGGGTGCGGCGGACGTGTGTTGCGCACGGACGTGTGGTGAGAGGTGCTCCCCCGCCGGTGACGTGGTCACGGGTGTCTCCGGCGGGACCGGGGACGGGCCGCCCGCGAGGAGGGGGACCGCGGGCCGGGCACCGGGGCGGGGGGAGGAACCGCCGGACTGCGGTGCCCGGCCGCCGGTTCGCGGGCGGCCCGGTGCGGCGGCGCGGTCACGGGAGCGCCGCCGCGGGGGGCTGCCCGGTCAGCCTCGGGGTCGTCCAGGACGGGGCCGGCAGACCCCGCGGGTGGGAGGCGAGCAGTTCGATGATGGTGCGGGCGAACAGGTGGCAGTGCTCGCCGGTGCGCCCGGTGACCAGGTCGTCGTCGACGACCACGTCCTGGTCGACGTAGATCCCGTCCATGTTGCGCAGGTCGCCGAGCAGGTTGTTGTGCACCACCGCGCGCCGGCCGCGCACCAGGCCCGGCACCGGGGCCGCCAGCCACATGCCGTGGCAGATGATCCCCTTGACGATGACCGGGTCGGCGAACGCGCGGCGCAGGAAGTGCGCGGCGGGCGGCAGTTGCTTCGGGTCCTCGGTGTAGCGCAGCCGGTCGGCCACGATGCCCGAGGGCACGATGACGGCGCTGAACTCCTTGAGCGCGAACTCGTCGATGTCCTCGAACGATTCGGTCACCGTGAACGGCATCCGGTGCTCGTGCCCGTGGAAGGTGATCCGCTCCGCGCCCCACAGGCGGGTCAGGAAGTGGACCTCCGCGCCCTCCTCCGGGAACCTGCGCTGGTAATAGAGGATCTCGGGCTCGTAGAAGTCGCTCTCCATCAGTACGGCGATCTTGTGTCCCGACAGACGCACGGCTACTGCCCCTTCCCGCGGCCGGTGACCAGATCGATCAGGAACGGGCCGGGGTGCGCGAGCGCGTCGGCCACCGCCCCCGCGACCTGGCTCGGCTTCTCCACCCGCACCGCAGGCACGCCGAGCGACCTCGACAGCGCGCCGAAGTCGATGGCGGGGTGGGAGAGGTCGAAGATCTCCGGCTGCGCGTGGGCGGGGATGTCCTGCTCCCGCCAGTACTGCTCGATGTTGTCCTCAAGCAGCTTGTAGCTGCTGTTGTTGCAGATCACGAGCTTCGCGCCGATGTTGTGCCGGGCCGCCGTCCACAGTGCCTGGAAGGTGTACATGCTGCCGCCGTCGCCGGTGAAACCGACCACCGTGCGGTCGGGATGGGCGAGCTGGGCGCCCAGGGCGCCGGGGATGCCGACGCCGAGAGAGCCGCCGCGGGTCTGGTGCCAGTGACCGGGCACGGCCGCCGGCAGCGGACCGAAGAGCGCGGGTCCGGCGGTCAGCGACTCGTCGAACAGCACGGCGTCCTCGGGCAGTTGGGCCGCCAGCTCCTCCGCGAAGGCGATGTGCGGGAGGTCCTGCGCGGCAGCCGTGTCACGCAGGTGCGCCGCCGACTCCGCCCGGACCCGGGCGCGTTCGGCGGCGCCCGCGCGCAGCCGCTCGGCCGCGGCCTCGCGCTCCGCGTCGCTCATCCGCTCGTCCAGCGCGCCCGCGAGCAGTGCCAGCGTGCGCTTGGGGTCGGCCGCGAGGCCCAGGTCGACGGGGTGGTTCTTGCCGATGGCGTCGGTGTCCAGGTCGACGTGGACGACCGGAACTCCCTTGCCGAACACGCCTTCCAGGGCCGGGAAGACCTCGGGCAGGGCGTACGTCCCGCACAGCAGGACCGCGTCCGCCGCGCCCGTGACCCGGCGGCTGCTCTCGCCGAACATATGACCCAGCTGGCCGGCATACGCGGGGTGTTCCACGGACAGGTTCACCTCTGCCCAGTCCGCGCCCCACACCTCCGCGCCCCACACCTCGGCCAGCCGGGCCAGCTCCTGCTGGGCCCCGGCGAAGTGGACCCCGTCCCCGGCGATGACGATCGGGCGCCGGGCGCCGGACAGCAGCACGGCGGCGTGGGCGATCTGTTCGGGACGTGGTGCGGAAGCGGTGTCGGGATACACCACCGGCACCGCTTCCTCGCTCGTGTGCCGGTCCATCACGTCGGCGGGCAGCACCACCAGGACCGGGCCGTACGGCGGGGTGCCGGCGACCTTGAAGGCCCGGCGCAGCACCCGCAGCGTGGAGTCGGGGTCGACCACGCGGGTCGCCCACTTGGTCACGGGCCTGGCCATGCCGACCAGGTCCGCGGCCATCTGCGCCTCCATGGCCTCGTAGCGCAGGCCCGCCTCGCCGACCACGACGACCAGCGGGGCGTGGCCGCGCATGGCCTGGTACAGCATGCCGATGCCGTTGCCGAGGCCCACTCCGGAGTGGAGCTGGACGAGGGTCGGCCGGCGGGTGGCCCGGGCGTATCCGTCGGCCATGCCCACGGCCACGGACTCCTGCAGGGTCAGCACGTACTCGAGGCCCGGGAAGTGGCGCAGTTCGTCCAGGAAGCCCTGCTCGACCGTGCCGGGGTTGCCGAACATGTACGGCACCCCGTCGGCGACCAGTTGCTCCAGGAACGCCGCCCGGGCCGGCCTGCTGTCCATCGTCTCTCCGTCCGTCAGGGGGTGGGCGGTTACGCGGTGGCCTTGAAGCCCCACTGGCGCAGGCCTTGGTCGAGGACCTCGACGGTCTTCTGGCCGGTGAGGTAGGAGTCGGGGGTCGAACGCCCGGTGATGAAGGGGTAGTCGACGATGACGGAGGTGGTCCGGCCGAAGTTGCCGTGGTAGGCGCCGCCGGGTGCGGTGGCGTCGCGCAGGATGTACTCCAGCGGGTACGGAGGCGGGCCCATGTTGAAGTCGGTGCCGACGAAACCGGTGCCGTCCTGCCAGTCGTACTCGATGCAGTGGCCGGTGACGTGCTTGCCGCGGATGATGCTCTCGCGGTCGCGCTGGTCACGGGCGAAGGCGAGGCAGGTGACGCCGTAGCACTCGGCGGCGATGGGGCGGTCCAGGTAGTAGAAGGCGAGGATCAGGTCGTGCACCCGCCAGTTGTTGGCGAGGTCGACGATCGGGCCGCTGCCGCCGACGACGAGCAGTGCGTCGTAGCGGTCCGCGACCTGCTCCTGGACCTTCTCCAGGCGGGTGTTGTACGACTCGTACTCGCGCAGGAAGTACGGCTTGGAGCGGTAGGGGCGCTCCGGGAGCCACGACGACAGGTCGAGCGGGTTGTCGAGGCGGTCGGAGGCCTCGACGGCCTTGACCTTGGCCGCCATCTCCGGGGTGGTGACGGAGCGGCCGAGCGGCGGGTCGACGAAGTCGGGGTCGTAGCTCGGCGGCAGGGCCACCGGGCGCTTGCCGGTCGGGGTGGCGAAGGTCAGGTGATAGCCGGCCTTGTCGAAGGTCTCCAGGGGGCCGATGAGTTCCTCGCCCCAGTAGCCGTACTCCGACAGGACGACAAGGATGCGCCTGCTCACGGGGGTTCCTCTCGTTCGGCGTTCAATTCGGACAAGCGAACTGCCGAACTCATGTCTAGTTTTACGGGTTTGGCCCCTACCAGGCGGGAGGGGTGCGGGTGCCACACAGGTCGAAGTGGCAGACCGCACTACGGCAACTCGCCGTACCACGCGGCTGGTTGTCCAGCGCCGGGCGCACACCGCGAGCGCGCACGTCATCAGGGCGCACAGGGCGGCCGCGAGGAGGAAGACGTCGGGCGCGCGCCCCTCGCGCAGCCGGGGCGCCGCCAGGGCCACGCCCAGACCGCCCGCGAGCACCCCTGAGGTGGCGAACAGCGAGGCGGCGGTGGCCCGTCGGCCGGACGGCAGCAGCCGGGGCAGCCAGGTCTGCAGGGTGGTGTGCAGCAGCGTCCAGGACAGCCCGAGGAGCACCGCGCTGCCGGTGAGCACGACGGGGGTGGTCCGGGTGGCGGCGGCGAGGGCGGCGGCGACACCGAGGGCTCCGCCGGTGGTGACGAGCACGGCGGGCCTACGACGGCCTGCGGCCCGGCGCAGCAGCACGCTGCCCCCGAGCACGCTGGCCCCGTAGGCCACGGCGACCGCGGTACCGCTCCCCGCCCCGGACCCGCGCACCGCGAGCGCGGGCGCCAGCAGCGAGGGCAGGGTGAGCAGGACAGCGCCTTCGGCTGCGCCGACGAGCAGGATCAGGAAGAGGGTCTTGCGGAAGCGGCGACCTTCCGGAGAACCGGGTCTGGGGTCCGCCCGGGCGCGCAGTCCGTCACGGGGGTGCAACTGCACAGCCTGCGGCGGAAGTTGGGGCAGCTTTCTGGTGGACACCGCCACCGCGGCGCACAGGACCGCGATCGTCAGGAAGACCAGGCGCCAGGAGGCCAGGGCCTCGGTCGCGTCCGCGTAGAGGGGGGCCGCGACGGCGGTGCCGGCGGAGAGGGCCATCACGTCGGCGAAGCGGCGTTGTCTGGACTCGGCGGGGCCGCCGGCCTCGTGGCAGTACAGGGCGACGGCCGGGGTCACCGCGGCGAAGGCGGCGCCCGCGGCGGTGCGCAGCACCAGCCATTCCGTGCCCGTGCGGCACAGCGCGCCGCCCGCCGACGCGAGCGCGGCCAGGGCGAGGCCGGTGCGCAGGGTGCGGGCGGGGCCGTACCGGTCGGCGGCCCGTCCCCAGAACGGCAGCGCGATCCCGTGGCCCAGGGAGTACGCGCCGACGGCCGTGGTCACCGTGTCGATCCCGGTGCCCAGTGCGGCGGTGAGCGCCACCAGCAGGGGCGCGGTGATGTGCCAGTCCGCGTTGGCCACCGCCGCGGCCCAGCGCAGACTGCCGGGACATCGGTCGGTGGAGTCGGCGACGGTGCCGGACGCGGGCCGGCGCGGACGCGGCGCGGCGTCCGGCGGCGGGGTTGCGGGCATGACGAGGTGTCCCTCCACGGCGGGGCGGGATGGGCTGGGTCGTGTCCGCGAAGTCCCGTCGTCCGCCGGGAGGGCGGGCCGGGCGGCGACCGGTTCGTGCTCTCGGCCTGCCCGGCGGTAGCAGCCGTACTGGGCGTACTCAGGCTTTCGCGCGGCTGGGGCACCTCCTGGGGAGGGACTTCGCGGACACGGCCCGGGGCGTGGGAGGGGCGGCTCCTACGGCAGGACGCCTCCCGCTCAGGCGGAAGGCGTCCACGTACCGGATGTGCGGGTCCCGCTCAGAGGCGGAACAGGCCCGGGTCGGCGACCACGACGTCCAGCAGGACCGGTCCTTCGGCCGTGAGCGCGTCGTGGAGGGCCTCGCGCAGGCCGTCCGGGGTCTCGACCCGCTCGCCGCGGACGCCGAAGCCACGGGCCAGCTGGGCCATGTCGACGCCGCTGAGGTCATAGCCCTTCTGCCAGGACTTCTGGTCCTGGAGGTAGTACTTCAGGGACAGGTACCCGGCGTTGTCGGGGATCACGAAGGTGACCGGCAGCTGGTGCTGCGCCGCGGTCCACAGGGCGTGCAGGGTGTACTGCGCGGAGCCCTCGCCGACCACGACGACGGTCCGCCGGTCGGGCTGGGCCAGCGCGAACCCGACCGCACCCGCGAACGGGAAGCCGAGCGCGCCGCTGGCGGTGGCGAAGTAGCCGTTGTCGGCGCCCAGCGGGATCTGCTCGTGGAAGTCGGCGCGGGCGATGGGCAGTTCCTCGAACAGCGCCGCGTCGGAGGGCAGTTCCTGGGACAGGACGTGGAACAGGTACGCCTGGCTGAGCGGTGTCGAGGGCTCCGGCACCGGCACCGGCTCGCGCACCGGCGCCAGTTCGACGCGCTCGCGCTGCTCGGCCAGCGGCACCAGGGCCTTGACGACGGCCCCGGGCGGGGCGACGTAACTGGTGTTGGCCAGGGTCGCGGCGGCCGCCTGCGGGTTGTCGGTGACGTGCAGGAAGCGGACGTCCGAAGTGAGCGTCGGACGCGGGGTCTTGTCCAGTTCCGCGGGGGCGGTCGAGAACAGGTCCCAGGCTGTGAACAGGGTGAACGCCGGGCCACCCAGGACCACGACCACGTCGTGCTGGGCGGACAGCCGCTCGTTGATCAGCTCCGGGATGGGCGGCAGCACACCCGCGAACAGCGGGTGGTCCTCCGGGAACGCGCCGCGGTTCCACACCGGGGCGCCCCACACACGGGCGTTCAACTTCTCGGCCAGCGCGATCAGTTCGCGGCGCGCGCCCTGCGCGTCCACCGGACCGCCGGCCACGATGCCGGGCCGCTCGGCGCCGTTGAGCGCCGCGGCGATCTCCGCGAGGGCCGCCGGGTCGGGTACGACCGCGGTGTTGACCTGCGCGATGCGCACCGGCTCCGGGTCGGCCGGGCGTACCCAGTCGTCCTCGGGCACGGCCACGAACACCGGTCCCTGCGGGGCCTGTTTGGCGATCTGGTAGGCCTGCGCGATCAGCGCGGGCACGTCCTGCGGACGGCCGGGCTCGCCCGCCCACTTGATGTACGGCTTGGGCAGCTGGGTGGCGTCCTTGGCGACCAGGAAGGGGTCCCCGAGGAGCATCTTGCGGGCCTGCTGCCCGCCGAGTATGACCATCGGCGTGTTCGCCGAGGCGGCCGTGTAGATGCTGCCCATGGCGTTGCCGACGCCGGGGCCGCCGTTGATGAGCACCAGCGCGGGTTCGCCGGTGCCCTGCGCGTAGCCGTCGGCCATGCCGACCACGGAGGCTTCCTGCAGGCCCATGACGAAGCGGAACTCGTCTTCGGGCCAGAACTCGAACAGCTTCATCTCGGTGTGGCTCGGGTTGCTGAACACGGTGGTCAGGCCCAGCTCGCGCAGTACGTCCAGCGTCGCGTCCCGTACCGTCCGCGTCCCCTCGGGGACGCTCGACTCTTCGGTCACGGTGATCCTTCTCCTGGGTTGAGGGCGGGCGGTTCCAGCGCGGCGACCGCGCTGAAGACGTGGTCCGGGTCGTAGCGCTCCTTGATGTCGAGCAGTCGGCCGACGTGCGGGCCGAAGCCGTCCAGGGTGCGCCGGTGTTCGTGCGGGCCGAGCAGGTTGGGGTAGCCGCCGGGCAGCGCGTACGGGTCGAGCTGCTGCTCCAGCTCGCGCGCCCAGCGCCGGTGCTTCTCCCCCGACTCCCCCGGCCGGTCCGAGGGCTCCCAGGTCGCCGCGACCTCCACGAGCAGGTGGTCCCGGCGCAGGGCGAAGGCGGTGTCCGCCACCGGGACCTTGCTCGCGGCGCCGTGGAACTGGTGCACGAAGATCCCGGAGTACGGCGAGGTGATGCGGGCGGCGGCGTCGATCAGCAGCTCGCTCGTCTCCTCGCTCGGGCCTTCGAGCCAGCGGGTGCCCACCTCGTTGTGCCGGCCGTCGACGACGACCTGGTCGAAGGTGGACAGCACGCTCGCGTACTCGGTGGGCAGCACCTGGCCGACGACCGGTTTCCCGATGGAGTCGAACAGGTCCATGACGCTGCGGCCCAGCTCCGGCGAGCCGCAGCACACCGGCAGCAGGAACAGCAGCGGCCGGCCTTCGGGACCGCAGAAGAACCCGGCCATCACGGTCAGCGCGTCCGGGGCGTCGGCGACCAGCTCGCGGTAGCGGGCCAGTACGGCGGACGCCTGGTCCAGCGGATACAGCAGCAGGCCCGCGAAGACCGTGCTGACGGGGTGGAGTCGGTGGCGCAGCGCGGTGACGACACCGAAGTTGCCGCCGCCACCGCGCAACGCCCAGAAGAGATCGCTCAGTTCCTCGCCGCTCGCTGTGACGGCGCGGCCGTCGGCGAGCACGACCCGTGCCTCGACGAGGCTGTCGAGGGCGAGCCCGTGCTCCCCGGCGAGCAGGCCGTAGCCGCCGCCCAGGGTGAGCCCCGCCATGCCGACCGCCTTGACGGTGCCGGTGACCGGGGCGAGCCCGAAGGCGCGGGTCCGCTCGACGAGGTCGCCGGCCTTGGTGCCGCCCCCGATCCACGCGGTGCGGGCGGCGAGGTCGACCTCGACCGAGCGCATCGCGCTCAGATCGATGAGCAGGCCGCCGTCGCGCACGGCCCGGCCGGCCCAGTCGTGTCCGCCGGCCCGCACCGACGGGCGCAGTCCGTGCCGGCGCGCGACCTCGACCGCGCGCACCACGTCCTGCTCGTCGGCGCACCGCGCCACGACGGCCGGGCGCGCCTGGACGGCGCCGTTCCAGACCGTGTACGCCTCCTCGAAGCCGCGGTCGCCGGGGGCCAGGACGCGGCCCCGCAGTGTGGCCCGAAGCGCGCGCACGGCGGCCGTGGGTGTGTCCGATGTCGTCGGTGATGCCATGGGCCCACCGCACCTCCTCGCGTCCGCCGCAGGGCGTGTGGGTCAGTGGGGGACGAGCTCGTAACGGCCCGACTGGACCGTCGAGACGTCGACGGCGCCGAGGAAGCCCTGGGTCTCGGCGGCGCCGAAGAACTGGCCGATGGTGGCCTCGGCGGCCTCGACGGTCTCCCAGTGCACGGTGACGAGGTACTCGCCGTCCGCGGAGCGCGCGGTCGTCCGGGACACGAAGCCCGGGCGCTTGGCCATGTACTCGTCCTCGACCGTGCGGTTGAGGACCTGGAAGTCGGCGTCGCTGACGCCCTCGCGCAGATGGAACCGGATGGTCTCCACGGTGCTCATGTCGTCACGCCTCCCAGCGCGGTCACGGTGCGAGCTTGAGGTTGTACTTGGGCGCGACCTCGACGATCCGCTTGCGGTCCGCGTCGCTGAACGGGGTCGGGGCCTCGCCCTTGCGCGCGGGGACGCCGAGCTCGTTGAAGAAGCCCTCCATGCCCGAGGTGGTGAAGAAGAAGATCAGCCGGGCCACGTGCAGGCCGACGTTGCGGAACCGGTGCCGGGTGCCGCGCGGGACGTAGACGAAGGAGCCCTCCTCGGCGACGAACGTGGTGGTGCCGTTGAGGAACTCGATCTCGCCGCCGAGGATGATGAAGCCCTCGTCGGCGTGCGGGTGGATGTGCGGGGGCGGGCCGCTGCCGGGGGGCACGGAGGCCTCGGCGAGGGTCAGCACGCCGTTGGTGTTCTCGGCGGTCGCCTTGAAGGTGTAGATGGCGTCGCCGAACCAGATGGTCGGGCCGGAGCCCGCCGGGTGGTGGATGACGTTGCCCTGCGGGTACTGCGTCGAGGGCGCGGTCGCGCTCTCGGTGTCGGTGCTCATCACGATCTCCGATCTCGCTTCGGGTCTCGCTTCGGGGTTGGGGGAACTGCCGGCACCGCCCGCGGGGCCCGGGGCGCGCGGGGCGCCCCGGGTGCGGGAGTCAGCCGACGTCGAGGACGATCCGGCCGCGTACGTGGCCCGTCTCGCCGATGCGGTGCGCCTCGGCCGCGCCGTCGAGGGGCAGCGTCTGCTGGATGCCGATCCGCAGCCGCCCCTCGGCGAGCAGCGGGGCGACCCGGTCCAGGGCGGTGCCGTCGGGGGCGACATAGGTGTAGGCGGCGCGGACGCCGTGTTTGCGCAGGAGCGGGGCGTGGTCGGGGCGTTCGCCCTTGAGGGTGACGATGAGGCCGCCGGGCCGCAGCGTGGTGAGGAGCTGTTCGAAGTCGGGGCCGCCGCGTGTGTCGACGACCACGTCGACGTCCTTGACCAGGTCCTCGACCCGCTCCTTGGTGTAGTCGACGACCTGGCGGGCGCCGAGTGAGGTGACGAAGTCGTGGTTGTGCGCGGAGGCGGTGGCGCTGACCTCGGCGCCCGCCAGCGCCGCCAGTTGGACGGCGACGTGGCCGACCCCGCCGGCGCCGCCGTGCACCAGGACGCGTTGTCCGGTGGCGATGTCGGCGTGCAGGTGGACCGATTCCCAGGCGGTCAGGGCGGGCATGGCCGCGCCGGCCGCGGTGCGGTCGTCGAGGCCGTCGGGGATTCGGGCCAGGTCGTCGGCCGCGGCGGCCACGTACTCGGCGTAGCCGCCGGCCAGGCGTGGGAAGCCGGCCGTGCCGAACACCCGGTCGCCGACGGCGAATCGGCGCACCCCGGGTCCGGCCTCGACCACGGTGCCCGCGATGTCCCAGCCGAGGACGGCGGGGAAGCGCGGGACGCGGACGGCGTGGCCGGCCCGGCTGAGCCAGTCGATGGCGTTGACGCCCGCGGCACGGACCCGGACGAGCACCTCGCCGTCGCCCGGCTCGGGCCGCGGCACCCGCGCGACGCGGAGTACCTCGGGCGGCCCGTAGGCGTCGATGACGGCGGCGTGCATGGTGGGGGAATCGGTCACTGTCCGTGCCTTTCGAAGTGGTGCTGTGTCACTGCCGGTCGGCGGCGATTCAACCGCCGCCGACCGTCGAACCGTGGGAAGCGGGGTCGTTCAGTCGGATTCGGAGCCGATGATCCAGTTCTCCTTGACCGCCATCCGGTGCAGATAGCGCGGCTGGACGAAGGTGGTGAGGTTCTCGCTCGCCTTGGCCCACTCCGGCGAGGCGACGGCCGCCTCCAGCGCGGCCGGGCTGTCGAAGGAGAGCAGGTAGGCGGCGTCCAGGAGAGCCTCGCCGATCGCGTAGGCGCCGTCGCGGGCGAAGCACTGGAGGTAGCGGCGCAACCCCGGTACCCGCAGCACCAGTTCGGCGTGGTCGCCGAGGCTGGCGGTGCGGAACTCCTCCACCGTGGTGCCCTCGGTGCGCTTGACGAGGAGGACGAGCTTGACGCCCTCCTCCGGCGCCGGGTGCTCGCCGGAGCGCAGCACGTGGGCGTCGGTGTCCAGCACGACGGTCCGCCAGAACGCGGCCCACTTGGGCTCGTCGAGGCGGGCGCCCTCAAGGAACTCGGGGGTCTGGAGGGAGGCGAGCTGGTCCTCGTCGTTCTCCAGCCAGATCTCCGCTATCCCGCTCCACAGCGGGTCCTCCGGCTCGGGGCCGAAGGGGACGCGGGTGTCGACGAGGTACCTCTTGATCTGCGGGATCTTGCTCGCGTACTGCACGGCGTGGACGTTGACCCAGTAGTCCTGGAACTCCTGCTCGGTCATGCCGGGTTTGGGGTGCGCGAAGATCAACTGGTGGATCATGGCGGCCTCCTGAGGGGCGCGAGGGTCAGACCTTGTAGGCCTTCTTGACGTCTTCGGCGAAGCCGAGGTAGTCGCGCAGCGGCCAGACCTCCTCGAACTCCAGGTACTCGCGCATCGGCAGCCGGCCGAGCGCGGTCCGGTCGAGTTCCTCGGCGTTCGGGGCGTCGATGATCCCGATCACCATCTTCTTGGCGGCGACCTTCCACAGGCCGACGGCGAACCCGGAGTCGAGGGTCTCCTGGGCGTGTTCGGCCTCTTCGCGCTCGACCTCCCACAGCTCGTCCAGGGTGATCCGTCCCTCGTGCTTCCAGCGCATCTGGACGTAGAACAACATGGCGGTTCCTTAAGGGAGTTGGTCAGGCCGCGGCGAGTGCCGCGATCCGCACGGTGAGGGCGTCGTCCCGGCCGAAGACCTCGACGGCCAGGTCGAAGGGGGTCTTGCCGTCGTGCCCGACCAGGTCGATGGGGGCGCCGGCGTCCAGGAGCACGTTCACGCAGTCGGCGTAGCCGTGCCACAGGGCGTCGTGCAGCGGGCTGTAGCCGTTGGTGGCGCCCTGGAAGCCGAGGTCGATGCCGGGGTGGGCGACCAGGTCGGCGGTGATGCCGGCGTGGCCGTTGTAGACGGCCTTGTGCAGCGGTACGGCGCCGAAGCAGGGCTCGACGGCGTTGATGTCGGCGCCCGCGGCCAGCAGCAGCCGGACGATCTCGTCGTGGCCGTCGCGGGAGGCGACGAGCAGCGGGGTGTGGGCGTCGTTGAAGCCGTTGAGCATCGGGGCGCGGGCGTCCACCTCGGCGCCGGCGGCGAGGAGTTGACGCACCGCCTCGGTGTCGCCGGCGGCGACGGCGGCCATCAGGGGCTGTGCCTCGACGGCCGAGGCGTCGTGCTCCTGGCGCTCCTTGAGCAGCTGCTCGGCGCGCAGCAGCTTGTCCTTGCCGAAGGTGTTGACGTTCAGCTCGTACGCGAAGTGCTGCTCCAGGGAGAAGCCGTAGTGCGTCTGCACCTTGAGCCCGGCGCCCTGCTCCAGCAGGTACTCGACGAGGTCGGGGTACTTGTACCAGAGGGCGTCCATCAGCGCGGTGTGCCCGGTCGTCGGGGCGACCGCGTCCACGAACGCCCCTGCTTCGACCAGGAGTTGGGCCACCTTGAGGTCGCCGCCCTGGCAGGCCTTGTGCAGGGCGGTGGCCCCGGCCCGGGTGTCGGCGGTGTGCACGTCGGCGCCGGCGTCGATCAGGACGCCGGTGGTGGCGGGGTCGGCCTGGCCCGCGGCGATCATCAGGACGGTGAGTCCGGAAGCGCTGTCGCGGGTGGAGGGGTCGGCGCCGGCCTCGATGAGCCGGCGTACGTCGTCGGTACGGCGATCGCGTACGGCGGCGATCAGTTCGGCGCTCATGAGCCCCCGCTCTCGGGGGCGTCGCCGCGGATGGCGCGGATGATCGTCGAGGGGTCGGTGTGCGACTCCCAGCGGACGATCTTGCCGTCGCGGACGGTCAGCCAGTGGGTGAAGATGATCTCGAAGTCCTGGCCGGTCTCCTTGACCTTCGACACCTCGTGGATGACCCCGGCGGCCTTGTCGCCGTCCACCACGAGGTCGAGGAGCTCCTCGAAGGTCACGTCGCACTGGCCGGCGAAGACACCGACGCTGGCGGCGACGTCGTCGCGGGTGTGGAAGGTGCCGATCCACTTCATGTCGTCGTTGTAGCCGGGCACCACGCGGTAGTTGATCCACTCCACGTCGTCGGCGAGGAGGCCGAGCGCGGTGGGGAAGTCGCCGCCGGTGAGAGCGGAGAACCACTGCTTGGCGACGTCCCGGGTCTGTTCGGTGAGCTCGCTCATGGCGTCTCCTTCTGGGCGTGCTGGTCGAGCTGGTCAACGGGGTCGGGCGGCCCGTCGGGCGGGGTCATGATCTGCTGGTTGCCGTCCGCCCACAGGGCCGTCATCACCACACCGGCGATGCGCCAGCCGGCCGGGGTGCGGGTCAGGTCGAAGCGGTAGCGGCCGCCGAGCGTCCAGGTCGCGCCGCCCTGCGGATTGGGCAGCAGATGGGTCGCCTGGAAGTGCGCGGTCACGACCGCCGCGTCCCCGTTCACCTCGGCGACCTGGTTGCCGATCATGTGCTGGGTGGCCCTCAGGTGGCCGAGACCCGCCGTCCAGTCGGCGATGATCTGCGCGCGGGTGCGCACGGCCGGTTCGCCGCCGAAGAGGCTGGTGTAGTCGAGCGCCACCTTCTCGGCGAGCAGCGCGGGCAGCGCCTCCCACTGCCGCAGGTCGACGGACCACAGCATCCTGGTGCAGGTCTCGATCACGTCGAGACGGTCTTCCGCGGAACTCATGGGCGACTCCGGGGTGACACGGGATGGTCGTACGGACGGTGGGCCACGCCCGGCGGGCGCGTCGCGATCGACGCTAACCAGGCCGGTGACCTGCGGCGCCGCCCGATGGCGGGGCCCGCCGGACTCTGGAAGCTCTGCCCCGGTACTACGTCAGTTGCGGGATCGGGCGACTACTTGACGCAGTGCCGTCCCGCGTCTGACGGAATGCCCGATCACCCCGGCCCGCGCCGCTCGGGGCCCGCTCCGGGTGGGAAGGGTGAGGCGACGACGACCGCGACGACCGACGAGGAGGTTCCCATGGTGAACGTGACCGACAGGCGGGGCGGGACTACGACGTCCAAAGAGGACGACGGTTGGGGTCTGGCCGGAAACGGGTGACGCCCCGGTGATGGACAACCGCAAATGCATGCGTGTCGGTGTGGTCTTCCCGCACCTGGAGATCGGCCCGGATCCGGGAGCCGTCCGGGACTGGGCCCAGGCCGTGGAGGACCTCGGCTTCCGGCATGTGGTCGCCTTCGACCACGTGCTGGGCGCCGGCACCGGCACCCGGCCCGGCTGGTACGGCTTCAGCAGCGAGGACCTCTTCCACGAGGTCTTCGTGCTGTTCGGCTTCCTCGCCGCGGCCACCCGCACCCTCGAACTCGCCACCGGCGTCCTGGTGCTGCCGCAGCGGCAGACCGCCCTGGTGGCCAAGCAGGCCGCCGAGGTGGACGTGCTCAGCGACGGCCGGCTGCGCCTGGGCGTCGGCATCGGCTGGAACCGGGTGGAGTACGACGCCCTGGGCATGTCGTTCGCCGACCGGGGCGCCCGCTGCGCCGAACAGGTCGAGCTGCTGCGGGCGTTGTGGGCGCGGCCCACGGTCAGCTTCGACGGCCGCTGGCACCGGGTGGACGACGCGGGCATCCGGCCCAGGCCGGTGCGCGGCACGATCCCGGTGTGGTTCGGCGGCAGCGCGGAGCCGGTGCTGCGCCGGGCCGGCGAACTGGGCGACGGCTGGCTGCCGGAGCGCCCGCCGGACGAGACGGCCCGCGCGATGGTGGGCCGGGTACGGTCCTACGCGCTGGGCGCCGGGCGCGATCCGACCGAGCTCGGCGTCGAGGCCCGGCTGGTCCTCTCGGAGGTGCCGGAGCCCAAGTGGCCGGACTTCGTGGCGGGTTGGCGCGACCTGGGGGCGACCCACCTGTGCCTGAACACGATGGGCCTGGGCCTGGCCACCGCCGACGACCACATCCGGATGCTGCACAGCACCCTGCGCGATCTGGGCCCCGTGGCGGGGAGATGAGCCGTACGGCGTTGCCACTGCCGGCCGCTTCCCCACCGACCGTGCCCCTATCGCCCGTACTCCTCGGCGAGGAACCGGATCGTCTGGTCGACGAAGACCCGCATCTCGCGGGTGAGGTTCTTGCCGCGGCGCCAGGCGAGCTGGGTGAACACCTCGAAGGGGATCTCCCAGTCGAGTTTCACGAGCAGGCCCGCGTCCAGGGCGTCCTGGACGGTGGCGGTGGGCAGCAGGCTGATGCCGAGCCCCGCGGCCACCCCGCGCTTGATGGACTCGCTGGTGCCGAACTCCAGGAAGGGCAGCGCCTCTCCGGTGCCGTCGTTCAACTCGGCCTCGAACAGCTCGCGGTAGGCGCAGCCGGCCTCGGCGGAGATGACCTGGGTGCGGCGCAGCTCCTCCGTGGTGACCTTGGGCAGCCGGGTGAGCGGGTGGTCGGGGGCGGCGACGACGCTGAGGGGTTCGGAGCCGAGGACCTCGGTCTGCACGCCGGGATGGCTCGTCTCGGCCTCCATCAGGAAGCCCATGTCGAACATGCCCTGGCGCAGCGCGTGACAGGTCTCGGCGCACAGGCTGGGCCGCAGCACGATGTGCAGGGCCGGATAGCGGTGGTGGAAGAACTCCAGCAGGGGCGGCATGCGATAGGAGGTGATGGACTCCATCGAGCCGACGGTGAGGACGCCGGCGGGGTCGCCGGTGCCGACGGTGGCGCCGCGCGCCTCGCCCGCCAGGGCGAGCATCTGCTCGGCGTAGGGCAGGAGCCGCTGGCCCGCCTCGGTCAGTTGTATGCGGCCGCCGAGGCGGTCGAAGAGGTCCACTCCGAGCGACATCTCCAGCCCTTTGATCTGGCTGGTGACGCTGGATTGTGCGTACTTCAGCTCGGTGGCCGCCTTCGAGAAGCTCAGCAGCGTGGCCACTTTGTGGAACGCCGCCAGCTGCCTGATATCCATGGTCCACTCCCTTTATGGGTCGACTCCGGATGGATTTCTCGTGCCGGTTCCGGTCCCAGTTCTACGGTGCCGGTCCTCCGGTGCCGTTTCTCTTTCCAGGAGAACACCGGGCCGCCCGGGAACGCCATGTCCCCGGGTTGTCACCTAGCGGCCAACGGCGTCATTTAGCGGCCAGTCCGGTGAGGTCGGCGTCGAATTCGGCGTCGGAGACGAGGCCTTGACGGCCAATCATGAGCCCCGCCTGGAAACGGCTCACGGCGCCCATTTCCTCCATGATCGCGGAGATGTGGCGGCGGCAGGTGCGGGTCGCCATGCCGAGCCGGCGGGCGATCACCTCGTCCTTCAGGCCCAGTGCCATGAGGCGGATGATGGACATCCGTACCTCCTCCGCGAGTTGGTGGTACTCGTCGGGCCGGCCGTCGGCCTCCCAGGGGCGGCCGATCTGCCACACGGCCTCGAAGGACCGGCAGAGATAGCCGACCAGGGTGGGTTCGGTGACGACGGCGGCGCCCGGGGGGCGGCTGTCGGGCCGCTCCTTGGGGATGAAGGCGACCTTGCGGTCGTAGACGATGAGCCGCTCGGAGAGGTCCTCGACGGTGCGGACCTCGGCGCCGCGGCGGGTGATCTCCTGCACGTAGGTGCGGGTGGCGAGGCTGGTGCGGGCGGTGTGCTGGTACAGGATGCGTACCCGCACACCGCGGCGCAGCAGTTCGAGGGTGTGCTCCCGGTCGGCCTCCAGGAGTTCGGGGGGCCGACCGCCGCCGGACTGCAGGCTCATGCGCTCCTCGGCGCAGCCGTACCGGGCGCGGTCGATCTCCCGGCGCACCTCCTCGAAGTCGTCGAGGACGATGATGGGCACCTCGTCGGCACTGCCGTCGCGGCGGGTGCGGTAGGTCGCGGCCAGTGAGCGCAGCTCCTGCTGGATCCGGGCGATCTCCCGGCGGCGCCGGGCGACCGCGACCTCCAGCGGGGTGACGAGTTCGGCCTCCGCGACCTCGGGGTCCAGCGGGACGACGGGGCGGCCGGGCAACTCCGGGCTCAGCAGCCGCAGTTCCTGCAGCGCCTTGCGGATCCGGGTGACCGCGCCGGGCTCCGCGCCGAGTTCGGCGGCGATCTCCTCGTCCACGAACCGCCCGTGGTCCAGGGCGATTTCGTACGCCCGGACCGCGAGGTCGCCCAGAAGAGGAATGCCGTCGGACAACTCGTCACCCTTCCCCGTCACTTCGCCCGATCGCGGCGGGCGCGTGGGTGTGCCTTTTCCACCCTAGGACACCTGGACCGCCCCGAAGTCCTGGCAGCCGTCCGCGCATTCGACAACGTCATCTCGGGGGCTCAGTAGTGCACGCGCCGGTCCTCCGGGGTCGCGCGGTAGCGCACGCTCCACAGGTTGCGCCGGATGTAGGTCCGTTGCAGCCAGCGGTCCCGGCCGTCGTAACGCGCCTGGAACACGGAACGGGCGTGCACGCCCTTGCGGTTGTTGATGAGCAGGGCCTGGCCCGGGCTGAGCCGGACCTCGTCGGCGGCCACCCGGCAGGCCTGCCGCAGCGCCTCCAGGGCCGCCGTCGCGCCGCGGGTCAGCGGGCGCGTGCCGTTGGCGGAGACGGCGATCTCCGGGAAGCGGGCCGCGCCGCTGAGGATCGGCACCGGTTCGGAGAGCACCTCGTCGCCCTCGGCGACGTCCCGGGTGTAACTGCCGGGCGCGTTCAGCCGGAACAGCGGGCTGCGCAGGGTGTCGACGACGGTGTCGGGCAGCGCCGCGCAGATCGCCCGGGCGTCCGCGTAGTACGTGACGGCGTCGCCGTCGGGTGCGCCGCGCAGGCAGTTGAGCACCAGGAAGTCGGGGTTGGCGAGGTCGTAGCGGCCGATGGCGTCGTAGGTGATGTCGCTGTGGAAGTTGAGGAAGACCGCGGAGCCCTGGTTGGTCTGTGCGTGCGCTCCCTGCGGGACGGGGACGACGTCGTGGACGATCCGGCCGTCCTTCTCGGTCAGGACGCCGATCGGTTCGCCGAGCAGTCCGGTGAGGCCGAGCAGCACCCCCTCGGCGACGAAGCTGGTGCGGTCCTGCGCGGGTCCGCCGTCGACCGGGGTCGGCGGCAGCTCCGCGTCTCTGGGCAGATTGCGGACCAGCATCAGACCGGGCGCGTCGTTGTGCCGGCCGAAGTCGATGATCTGTTGCAGCAGGGGCGTGGGCAGGTCCGCGAAGGCCTGGTGGTAGCGGGTCAGTGCGCGGTCGACGTCCGCCGCCGGGTCGGGCAGCGGGCGCAGCCGGGCGCCGAGGGCGTCGCGGACGGGATCGGTCAGCGCGAGGTCGGCGAAGGTCAAGGCGTCACACTCCGGCGAGTTGCGGCTGCGGGGCCGCGGGGCCCGCGCTCGGCAGGTCGATGGTGTCGTGCAGTCGCTGGGCCAGGTGCAGGGCGTCCTCGCCGTCCCCGGCGATGTGCGTGACGACCTTGGAGCCGCGGATCTCGGCCACCGGAACCCCCACGTACGTACCGGGTTTGAGGTTCTGGCGGCGTTGCACCTCCTCCAGGTCGACGAACCCGCCGACCACCGCGACCCACGGTTTCTCGGTGAGCCGCACGGTGTCGATGCCGGCCGCGTGGAAGAGGCCGTGCGCGATGTCGGCGGCGTCGTCGGAGTCGTAACCGAGCACCACCGAGCGCTGGTTGAAGACGATGGCGGTGAGCTGGTTGCCCTCCCGGCTGATCGTCGTGCCCTGGGTGAAGGGGGCGCGGTTGTAGCGGCAGACGATCTCGATGTTGTGCCGCAGGGCGAGTTGGACCGCGCGCCGGTGCAGCACCTTGGCGCCGTACAGGGACATCAGCGCCGCCATGTTGAAGGAGACGTGCGGCAGCATCCGGGCCCCGCGCACCAGGTGCGGGTCGGAGGTGTAGATGCCGTCGACGTCGGAGTGGATCTCGCAGGAGCCGCCGCCTGCTGCGCGCGCGACGGCGATCGCGGACAGGTCGGAGCTGTTCTTGCCCAGCCAGGTGGGCCGCCGTTGCGCGTCCACGGCCTGTCCGCCGGGCACGACCACGACCTCGTACTCCTGGAGGGAGCGGCTCAGCGGTCCGGGGTCGGTCTCGATCACCCGGGCCCACAGGAACGCGGAGTTGGTGGTCAGCCCGACCTGGTGGCCGGCCAGCACGGTGGCGCTGCGGCCCCTGCGGTGCAGGGCGGTGGCCAGCAGATGGGCGCTGATCAGGTCGGCGGTGGCGAGCATGCCGGCCGAAGTGGCGTCCTCGGGATGGAGGTTGACGTCGTGCAGCCGGCCGCGCAGTTGCTCGGTCTCCCCCGACATGGCGCTGACCACGACGGCCAGCCGGCGTCCCTCGGTGTCCAGCCGGCGTTCCAGGCCGGCCGCGAGGTCGTCGTAGGAGGAGTGCGAACGGAAGGTGGAGCCGCCGAACTTGAGAATGGCGGTGTCGCTCACAGCAACCCCCGGTCGAGGACGTACTCGGCGATCTGGACGGCGTTGAGGGCGGCCCCGATCCGCACGTTGTCGGCGACCAGCCAGAGCCAGAAGCCGCGCGGATTGTGCGGGGCGACGCGGATGCGGCCGACGTGCACGTGGTCGGGCTCGCCCGCGCTGCGCGGAGTCGGGAAGCCGCCCAGGGCGTCCTTGTCGTGGACGGTGACCTCGGGCAACTCGGCGAGGCGCGCGACGAGTTCGGCGCGGTCGAGGGGCTCGGTGGCCTCGACCCAGACCGCCTCGGAGTGGGAGTTGACCACGGGCACGCGGACGCAGGTGGTGGTGACGTCGAGGTGCGGCAGGCCGAGGATCTTGCGGGACTCCTGGAGCATCTTCTGCTCCTCCATGGTGAACCCGGTGTCCAGCAGCTTGTCGATGAACGGCACGACGTTGAAGGCGAGCGCCGGCTTGAAGCGGTCGGCGGGGAGTTCGGCGTCGGGGTCGCTGAGCGCGAGGGCGCTGCCCTCGCGCAGTTCCGCGATGCCGTGCTGGCCCTGTCCGGAGGCCGCCTGATACGTACTGACGACGACCTGGCGGATGCCCCAGCGCTGTTCGACGGTCTGGAGCAGCCGCACCAGCGGGATGGTCGAGCAGTTCGGGTTGGCGATGATCCCGCTCGCCGGGCGGCCCGCGAGCAGGACGTCGGCGTTGACCTGGGGCACCACCAGCGGGGTGTCCGGGTCCATGCGGAAGGCGTTGGTGTTGTCGATGACCAGGGCGCCCTGCGCGGCGGCGGGCCGGGCCCACTTCTCACTGACGGAGGTGCCCGCGGAGAAGAACGCCAGGTCCACGTCCGAGAAGTCGAACCCGTCGAGGTCCTCGACCACTTGGGAGCGGCCGTCGACCTCGACGGTGCGTCCTGCCGAGCGGGCGGAGGCGGCGAGCCGGACGCCGCGGTGGCGCAGTCCGCGCGAACCGATCAGCTCGATCAGGGTGTTGCCTACGGCGCCGGTGGCGCCGGCGATCGCGATCCGCGGGGCCGCGGGGTCGCTGACGTAAGTCATCGGGGTTCTCCGATCCGGGTGAGCGCGGCAGGCGAGGAGTCGTCCCGGGAGGGGCGGCGCCCGAAGGCCGGCAGCAGGTGCCAGCCGAGGTTCACGCCGAGGCCCGCCAGGACGATCAGCGGGATGCCCAGGGCCTGGAGCAGCGAGATGTGGTGCCCGTAGACCGTGAAGTCGACGAGGATCGCCACGGCCGGGTAGACGAAGGACAGCACCGCGATCCTCGCGGTGGGCAGCTTCTGGTACGAGGCGTACAGCAGGATGTAGAGCAGACAGGTGTGGATCACGCCGAGCCCGACCAGCCAGGCCCAGTCGGCGCCGAGTCCGGCGGTCCGGCTGAGCGCGGTGAAGGGCAGCAGCAGCGGGATGCCGACGGACGCCTGGGTGAAGGCGGTGATCTCGGGGCGGATCGACGTCAGGTGCTTGGCGATGACGGTCGCGAAGGCGTACAGCAGCGCGGCGAGCAGCGCCTGGCCGACACCCAGGAGATACGTTCCTCCGTTGGCGCCGGTGGCCGAGCCGAGGTCGGCGACCAGCACCACACCGGCGAAGGCGAGCAGGATCCAGCCGGCCTGGTGGCGGTCGAGGCGCTCCTTGAACAGGATCAGGCCGAGCAGCACGACGTAGAACGGCTGGGTGTGGTAGACGACGGTGGCCACCGAGATGGACGTCTTGCTGTAGGAGCTGAACAGCAGCACCCAGTTGAAGACGATGCACACACCGCCGAGCACCGCGAGCGCGAAGGTGCGGCGGGTGAAGTTGTGCGTCTTGAACAGACCGCGGGCCAGACAGTACGCGCCGAGGGCGAGGGCGCCGAAGACGCAGCGGAAGAAGACCACGTTGAAGCTCGGCTGGCCCGACTCCAGGACGAAGACGCCCAAGGTGCCCGACAGGACCATCGCGGCGGTTAACTCCAACGCCCCTCTGGTCTGCTGTCGGTTGGTGGGAGTGGTCACGGTCGGTACCTCGTCTCCGGTCGCGTGTGGGGGTCAGTGCAGGGGCACGGCGTAGTGCAGACCGCCTCTGGTCCACAGCTCGTTGGGACCGCGGGGCACGTCCAGCCCCGAGGAGTGGCCGAGGTTGCGCTCGTACAGCTCGGCGTAGCTGCCGACGGCGTCCAGGACCCGGGCCGCCCAGTCCTCGTCGAGTCCGGCGGCGGGGCCGTGCCGGCCGGCCTGGCGGGCGACGGCGGCGCGGCCGGGGAAGCCGTCGCGGTGGGTCTCGTACTCGGCGGCGAACAGGAGTTGCAGGACCCAGCGGCAGACGCGGAACCAGCGGGGGTCGTCGTCGCGCACGACGGCGGCCATGGGTTCGCGGGAGATCTCCGCGGGCAGGATGCGGTGCGCCTCGGGGTCGGGCAGGGTGCGGCGGGCGCCGGCCAGGGCGACCTTGTCGAGGACGTACGCGGCGCAGTCGCCGGCCGCGTACGCGTGCAGGGCCTCCTGCGGGTCGCCGAAGACGACCGGGGTGACCGTGAGGCCGCGCGGCCGGTACCAGTCGGCGAGGTTGTCGGGTGTGGTGGAGCCGGCGTGCACGGCAAGCCGCTGTCCGGCGAGATCGGCGGGGTCCTCGACGCCGGAGTGGACGGGTACGAGGAAGCCCTCGCCGTCGTAGCAGGTGACCCCGGCGAACAGCAGCCCGTGCGCGGCCTCGCGGCCCATGGTCCAACTGACGTTGCACACCGTCACGTCGGCCTCTCCGGCGGCGAGCCGGGTCAGCCGCGCGCCGGAGTCGGCGGGGCACCAGTCGACGGCCTCGGCGTCGTCGAGCACGGCGGCGGCGACCGCCCTGGCCACGTCGGCGTCCAGGCCGGTCCAGCGCCCCTCGGCGGTGCACAGGGACAGCCCCGGCTGGCCGCGCGAGACCAGCGCGCGCACGGCGCCGCGGGCGCGGACCTCGGCGAGGGTGTCGACGAACGCGATGCCGGGCGGCACGATCCCGCCCGCCGGTGTCATCGGCGTCGTCGGGCCGTTCACGCCGCGCTCCGCAGCAGGGAGCCCGCGATGTCCTCGCGGTCGTAACGGCGTTCGTTGTGGGACAGCATCCGGGTCAGGCGGGCCGCCGTGAGAGGGGCCGCGGCCATGGCGTCGGTGCGCGGCACCCGGACCGGCATGCCGCCGGCGCGGGACCAGGCCAGCATGCCGCGCTCGTCGATGACGGCCCTGGACTCGCCCGCGTTGTCGCGGTGCAGACAGTAGGGCACGTCCAGGACGCCCCGCGCGAAGGCGGCGACCAGGGCTTCGCCGACGGTACCGCCCAGTTCGAGGGTGGCCGCGAGCAGCGTCCGGGTCTCCTCCAGGAGGCCCGTCTCGGCGGCCGGCGGGCAGTGGGCCCGCACACAGTCGGCGGCCTCCTTGGCGGCGACGGCCGCGGCGAACTCCAGTGCCTCGACGTTCTCCTCGACCGCGGGGATGCGCCGCGCCTCGGCGGGCGTCTTGACGATGAGCCGCTCGGTACGGCTGTGCACGGCGAGCCGCACGCTGTCCTCCAGGAGCCGGAAGGAGCCGACGGGGGTGCGCGGGAAGACGCCCATGTACGTGTAGAGCGTGACGTGCCAGTCGATGTCGCCGAGGTACTCGGCGGCCAGCGAGCGCAGGGCCGCGAGGGCCTCCAAGTCCTGGCCGAGGTGGACCTGTTGGGCGTAGCTGAGGGAGACCGAGGGCAGTCCGTGCTCGCGGAAGAACATCCCCTCCAGGACGCTGAGCGCCACCAGCAGGGAGGGCGGGCAGAGTTGGCCGAGCATGCAGCCGCCGAAGGTCTCCAGGTGCATGGGGTCGGGCGCGGCGGCGGCGAGTTCGCAGCAGCGGGCCCAGTTGTCGGTGGCCTCCGGCAGCGGGACCCGGCCGTAGGGCAGGCAGTAGGAGACCGGGCCGCCCTCGGTGGCGTCGACGCCGGCGTCGACCATGATGCGGAAGAGGCTCAGCGGCAGCGGTGAGCCGTGGCGGACCTGGACCGGGAAGTTGCGGGAGCTCACCTCGTCCAGCAACTCCCGTACGGCGCCCGCCCCGTGGGCCGCGAGCGGGAAGCCGTTGAGCTCGGCGCCGTCGCGCAGGGCGCGGCGCGCGGAGTCGAAGTCCCCGACCCGGGTGTAGCTGTCGAGGGTCACGGTGCCGACGGTGGAGGCCCGGCAGTCGCGTACGGCGGTGAGTCCGGCCCGCATGCGGTCGAGCGGGCCGAAGCCCATCCGGGGCTGGACGACGAGCACGCCCGCCCCCGCCGCGGTGCGCACGAAGTCGGCGAACCGTGGCATCAGCGTGCCTCGGCCAGGGCCGCGGGCTCCCTGGGCGCGAGGTGCCCGGCCAGCGTCCGCAGGAAGGCGCCGAAGTCGGCGAGCATCCGGGCGACCGGGGCCTCGGACTCGTTGAACACCGCGTTGAATCCGGCGTCCAGCAGGCGCTCGCCGAAGCCGTCGTCGCCCCCGCGCACCCCGAGCTTGCCGCCGATCACGACGGGCAGCAGGGCGAGTTCGGGGTCTCGCCGGATGGCCCGGATGAGCCGGAGTCCGTCGAGGTGGCCGTGCCCGTTCACGGTGCTGAGGACGACGAGGTCGGGCCGGTCGGCACCGCGGCAGGCGTCCATCACGGTCGCGTCCGGAGGGCACACACCGAGATTGGTGACCTCGTGCCCCGCCTCTTCGAGGAGCAGCTGGAGGTAGACCAGGTTCCACATGTGCGCGTCGGACGAGACGCTGGAGACCACGACGCGCAGGGAGCGTTCCGGCATCGGGGTCGTAATCGGGTATTCAGACATACCCTTCACTCTTCGAATCACCAGGGGATACGTACAGCCCATTCCGAACGGAATTCCAGAAGGGGGCGATCACCATTTTCTATGCGGGTCGCCGCGGGGGCCCTTTTAAAGGGAGAAATTCCGCTCCAGGAAATCCGTGGTCACACCTGTTCGGTTGAATTCCGGATGACTCAGTATCTGTTGGTGCAGCGGAATGGTCGTGTGCACTCCGGGACCCTTCACATCGAACTCGGCGAGTGCGCGCTGGGCGCGGTCCAGGGCGGTGGCCCGGTCGGGGCCCCAGACGATGAGCTTGCCGATCATCGAGTCGTAGTAGGGGCTCACCCGGGAGCCGGGCACGTAGTCGGTGTCGACGCGGACCCAGGGGCCGCCGGGCACGCGGTAGTTCTCCAGCAGGCCGGGGGTGGGTGCGAAGTCGCGGTCCGGGTCCTCGGCGTTGATGCGGCACTCGATGGCGTGGCCGCGCACCACCACGTCCTCCTGCTTGACGGAGAGCGGGGCGCCGGAGGCCACCCGTAACTGCTCGCTCACGATGTCGACGCCGGTGACGAGTTCGGTGACCGGATGTTCCACCTGGATCCGGGCGTTCATCTCCATGAACCAGAAGGTGTCGGCGGCGGCCGGGTCGGTCTCCAGCAGGAACTCCACGGTGCCGGCGCCCCGGTAGCCGACGGCCCTGGCCCCGGCGACCGCGGCGGCGCCGAGCCGCTCGCGCAGCTCGGGCGAGATGTCCGGGCCCGGCGACTCCTCCACCAGCTTCTGGTGCCGGCGCTGCACCGAGCAGTCGCGTTCGCCCAGGTGGATCGCGCCGCCGAAGTCGTCGCACAGCACCTGGATCTCGATGTGCCGGGTGCGGGTGAGGTAGCGCTCGATGTAGACGGCGCTGTTCTTGAACACGGCCTGGGCGCCGGCCCTGGTGCGGGCGTAGGCGTCCCGCAGGTCGTCCGGACGGTGGACGACGGTGATGCCGCGTCCGCCACCGCCCGCCGCCGCCTTGATGATCACCGGGTAGCCGATCTCGCGGGCGATCTGCTCGGCGCTGTCGGCGGAGTCGACGGGTTCGGTGGTGCCGGGCAGCAGTGGCAGCCCGGCCTCGGTCATCAGCCGGCGGGCCGTGGCCTTGTCGCCGACGTTCTCCATGACGTCCGGCGGCGGGCCGATGAAGGTGACGCCGGCGTCGGCGCAGATCTCGGCGAAGTAGGGGTCCTCGGAGAGGAATCCGTAGCCGGGGTGGACGGCGTCGGCGCCGGTCCTGAGTGCGGCGCCGATGATGTTGGGGATGTTGAGGTAGCTGCGGCTGGGCGCGCCGGGCCCGATGTGCACGGACTCGTCGGCGGCCTTCACGAACCGCGCGTCGGCGTCCGGGGTGGAGTACACGGCGACCGTACGGACGCCGATGTCGCGGCAGGTCCGGATGATCCGCAGCGCGATCTCGCCGCGGTTGGCGATGAGCACCTTCTCGAACATGACGGTCCGCCTCAGCCGGCCGGGACGAGGTCGATCAGGGGCTGGTCGTACTCGACGACCTCGCCGTCCCGCACGTGGATGGCGTGCACGACACCCCGGACCTCGGCGGTGATGGAGTTGAGCAGCTTCATGGCCTCGATGACGGCGAGTTGCTGTCCGGCCTCGACGGTGTCGCCGACCTGGACGAAGGGGTCGGCGCCCGGGGAGGGGGCCTGGTAGTAGGTGCCGACGAGAGGGGCGACGACCTGGACCACTCCGGCGGGAGGCTGCTGCGTCTCCGCGGCGGGGGCCTGCGCTGGCGGGGCCGCCGACGCGGCCGGTGCGGCGGGGGCGACCGCGGCGACGGGCGCCGCCGGGGCGTTGTCCCACTCCACGTCCACGCTCAGGGATCCGGCCCGCAGCGTGATCCGCCGCAGGGTGCCGGGGAGTTCACCGGCGAGCAGGCGGGTCTGGGCCCGCAGCTGCTCCACCGTCAGGTCGGCGGTGTCCTCGGCCGTGCTGTTCAGCTCAGTGCTCATCGTGCGTCTCCCAGTCCACTACGGGCTGCAGTTGCGGATCCCCGAAGCGGTCGTACCGCCTCCGTCGGGCTGCGACGAGTTGTTCGCCGTCGAGGTCGAGCAGCGGGGCGAGGGCGTGCGCCAGGGCGTTCTTCACCGTCAGGGCGGTGGTGTGCGGGGCGGTGTGGGCGCCGTCGGGCGGTTCGGGCACGACGCCGTCGACCACGCCGAGGCGGAGCAGTTCGGAGGCGGTCAGGCGCAGCGCGTCGGCGGCGCGGTCCGCGTGTTCGGCGGTGCCGAAGAGGATCGTGGAGCAGCCTTCGGGGCTGATCACCGAGTAGTAGGCGTTCTCCAGGATCAGCACGGTGTCGGCTACGCCGAGGGCGAGGGCGCCGCCGCTGCCGCCCTCGCCGGTGACCACGGAGACCACCGGCACGCGCAGCCGGGACAGTTCGAGGATGCAGTCGGCGATGGCGACGCTCTGGCCGCGCTCCTCGGCCTCGATGCCGGGGAACGCGCCCGGGGTGTCGATGAAGTTGATCACCGGCAGCCCGAACCGGTCGGCGAACCGCATCAGCCGCAGCGCCTTGCGGTAGCCCTCGGGATTGGGCATGCCGAAGTTGCTGCGCACCAACTCGGCCGTGTCGTGGCCCTTTTGGTGCCCGAGGACGACCAGGCTCTGCCCGCCGAACCGGGCGATCCCGCCGACCAGCGCGTGGTCGTCACCGAAGGCACGGTCGCCGTGCAGCGAGACGAAGTCGTCGAAGACGTATCCGAAGTACTCCAGGGTGGTGGGTCGCCCGATGTCACGGGCCAGCGCCACGGTCTCGCGGGTGGTGCGCGTGGACGGCACCGGTGTGGTGCGGATCGCCTCGGGGCCCGTGGCGTCCGGGAGTTCGGGCAGCGACGGGCCCAACAGGGCCAGCAGTCGGGCCAGTTGCTCGCGCTGGTTCTCGCGCGGGACGACCGCGTCGATCATCCCGTGGTCCAGCAGGAACTCCGCGCTCTGGAAACCGGCCGGCAGCTCCTGGCGGATGGTGTTGCGGATGACCTGGGGTCCGGCGAAGCCGATGAGCGCGCCGGGTTCGGCGAGGATCACGTCGCCGAGCATCGCGAAGGAGGCGCTGACACCGCCGAAGGTCGGGTCGGTGTTGAGGTTGATGACGGGCAGCCGGGCCTCGCGCAGCGCGGCGACCCACTGGGCGGTCTTGGCCATCTGCATGAGTGACAGCGCGCCCTCCTGCATGCGGGCCCCGCCGGAGGCGGCGATCAGCATCAGCGGCAGCCGCCGGTCCAGCGCGTGCCGGGCCGCCGCGGCGACGGCCTCACCGACCACCGCGCCCATGCTGCCGCCCATGAACGTGAAGTCGAGGACGGCCACGACCACCGGGCGGCCGCGCACGGTCATCCGGCCGGTGAGGATCGCGTCCTGCCGGCCGGTGCGGGCCTGGGCGTCGCGCAGCCGGTCCGGGTAGGGCTTGCTGTCGCGGAAGCCGAGCAGGTCGCGTGGCGCGTAGGTGTCGGGGAACGCCTCGAAGCTGCCCGGGTCGGCGAGTTGGCCGATGCGGACGTCCGGCGGAATGCGGAAGTGGAAGCCGCACTCGGGGCAGACCTTGAGGTTGCGGTCCAGGCGCTTGCCGTAGATGAACGAACCGCAGGAGGCGCACCTGCGCCACTGCACGTCCTGCTGCGCGGCCCGGACGGGCGAGGGGACCTGTGGACTCTGCGGCACCGGTGGCATCTGCGTGCCCTGTGGAGTCTGCGGAATCTGCGGCATCTGTGGGGTCGACACGGGGGCTCCCTTCCTCTCAACTGCCGTCGCCGGACGGCACCGGAGCTGACCGCTGCGGTCGGTGCGCGGTGGCCGCGCCGAGGCCGAACGGCGGCATGTTGCGATAGACGGTGTGCGTACGCGCCGGGTCCACGACGTACGCCTCGTGGTAGATGCCGACCGCTCCGTTGTCGCCGACGGCCCGGTTGAAGCGGGCCCAGGCGGGCCGGTGTTCGGCGTCGAGGTTGTGCGCGTACGCCATCAGCTCGTCCATCGAGCGCCAGTACTGGACGACGACGACCGTGCGCGCGAGCCAGGTCCTGGCGGCGAGGAAGCCGTACTCCCGCTGCCGGTGCAGCTCGGTCAGCATGCGGATCATCGCGAGGAAGGAGGGCACCCAACGGTGCACCTTCCAGAGGCTGTTGACGCGCATGCCGATCAGGAAGACGACGGTGCCCTCCGGTGGATCGGCCACCTGGGGCACACGCTGGACCTCGACTGCCACGGGGACTCCTCAGAAGGGGTACGTGCGGGGCGGCGTGCTGGTCGTGCGGGTCCGCCAGCGGGTGAACGCCTCCAGGGCGGCCCGGCCGCCGAAGCCGGAGCCGTTGCCGGAGGCGCCGACGCCGGCGAAGGGCAGGGCGGCGTCCTGGACGACGGTCTGGTCGCCGACGTGCACGACACCGGTGTGCAGCCGGTCGGCGATCGCCTCGCCGCGCGCGGTGTCGGCGGTGTAGACGGCCGCCGTCAGTCCGTAGTCGGAGGTGTTGGCGAGGCGGACGGCGTCGTTGTCGTCGGCGAAGGGGGTCACGGTGGCGACCGGTCCGAAGACCTCGGTGTGGAAGACGTCCAACTGCTCGGTGACGTCGGCCAGTACGGTCGGCGGGTAGTACGGGGGCAACGGCCGCCCGCCGGTGACGAGCCGGGCGCCTTGAGCGACGGCCTGTTCAACGGCGTTGGCCACGGTGGTGAGTTGACGCCGGTCGATCATCGGGCCGATCTGGGCGTCGGAGCGGTGCGGGTCGCCGATGCGCAGGGCGTCGGCGTGCCGGGCGAGCGCCCCGGTGTAGGCGTCGGCGATCGAGTGGTGGACGAGGTGGCGCCGGGCGGACATGCAGATCTGGCCCTGGTGGAGGAAGGAACCCCAGGCGCCGGCCGCCGCGGCCGCCTCCACGTCCACGTCGTCGAGGACCACGAAGGCGTTCTGGCCGCCGAGTTCGAGCACGACCCGCTTGAGCAGCCGGCCGCAGGCGGCGCCGACCTCGCGGCCCACCTCGGTGGAGCCGGTGAAGGACACCATCACGACGTCGGGCGCCTGGACGAGCGCGGCGCCGGTCTCCGCGTCGCCGTGAACGACCTCCAGGACGTCCGGCGGCAGGCCCGCGTCGGCGAACACCTCGGCGAGGATCCGGCCGCCGCTGAGCGGGGTGTGCGGGTCGGGCTTGAGCAGGACGGCGTTGCCGAGGGCGAGCGCCGGGCCGATCGAGCGGGCGGCGAGCAGCAGCGGGAAGTTCCAGGGCACGATCACCCCGACCACGCCCAGCGGGACGCGGGTCACCTCTGAGACCCGGGCCGGGTCGTCGGCGGGTGGATGCGGGAAGCCGGGGTGGCGGGCGAGGGAGGCGCCGTGGCGCAGCTCCTGCGCGGACTGGTAGACCTCGAAGAACGCCTTGCCGGGGATCGCGCCGCCCTCCCGGACCAGCAACTCCTGTACCTGGGGCGCCCGTTCGACCAGCAGCTCGGCGGCCCGCTCGACGATCGCGGCCCGCTCCTCGGCGGGCGTGGCCGCCCACGCGGGCGCGGCGGCCCCGGCCCGCCGGCCGGCCGACGCCACGTGGTCGGGCGTGCACAGCTCGACGGTCCCGAGCGGCTCACCGGTGATGATCTCCCGGCTGACCAGCTGGGTCTCGGTTTCGGCGAGGGTGGTCACCTGGGTACCTCGGTTCCGTCGGGGGTGCGTACGGAGGGTGTGGGGCGGGGGGTCTCGGGGGCCCGAACGGGCGAGGGGTCAGCGGCGGAAGCCTCTGTGGGCGCTGTCGCGGACGCGCGGGCCGGACAGCGCGTGCAGTCGTCCGCCGCGGGCACAGGTACGGCGCCGTCCCGGTCCAGGGCGCGGCGGAGTCTGCGCAGGCAGCGGGTGCGGATGGGGCCGACCGAGCCGAGCGGCATGGACAGGGCGGCGGCGATCTCCTGGTAGGAGGCCGGCGGGTCCTGCAAAGCCCGTAACAGCAGTTCGCGGCACTGGTCGGAGAGGCTGTCGATGGCGCGCAGCACCTCCTGGCCGCGGTCGGCGCGCAGGGTGATCTGCTCGGGGCTCTCGTGGTGGTCGAGGAAGTGTTCGAGCGTGGCGCTGTCGCCGACCATCACGAGGCGCCGGTCGCGGGTGGCCGTCTTGATGGCCTCGCGGCGGGCCACGGTGGCCAGCCAGTCCCCCAGCCGGTCCGGGTCGCGGATGCGGTCGGCGTTCTGCATCAGCCGGAACCAGGTGACCTGCCGCACGTCCTCGGCGTCGACCCGGCTGACCCGATGGCTTCGCGCCACCGACCAGACCAGCCGGCCGAACCGGTCGACCGTCTCGTCCCACGCCTCCGCCTCGCCCCGGGCACAGCCCGCGAGCAGCTCCGCGTTCCCCTTCGCCGGCATCGCTCGTCCTCCGTCTGCGACCGCCCGCGCTGCGGCGGGATCCGGCTTCCATGCAACACACCGGACACGGTGGCCGGATACGGATGACGGCGGCAGGTAGCGGTCATGCCAGGAGTGGACAGCACAACGGTTCATCGCGGCCCGCTCCGGGAGACGGCCGGCAGCAGCTCGGCCATGGCGGACCGCAGTCGTACGGGGATCGGCCCGGAGTCGTCCTCGCTGGCCCGGATGGCGATGCCGAGGGCGAAGCGGTCCCACACCTGGAGCACCTGGATCTGCCACAACGGCCGCTCGGGCTCAGGGATTTCCTCGTCCACGACGGCCAACCCGCCGCCGCGCAGCCGGTGCACCGAGAAGGCGTCGAAGCCGCGCGCCATGCCCATGCCGGTGGCCTTGGTGTACGCCTCCTTGGCCACCCAGGAGTCCGCGAAGGCGTGCCCGCGCTGGTCCTCGCGGTCACGGCGCAGCACCTCCTGCTCCAGCGGAGTGAAGACCTTCGGCGCGAACCGTACGGCCTCGGGCCGGGCCGGCGTGTTCTCGGCGTCGACCCCGGCGGTACGTCCGCGCACGACGATCGCGGCGATCAGCCCGTTGGTGTGGGTGAGGTTGAAGTCGAGCCCCCAGTCGGCCCCGTGGACGCTGGGCCGGCCGAACCGGCCCTTGTCGAACCGCCATTCCTCCGGCGCCACATCCGCGTACTGCGACAGCACCTCACGGGAGAGCAGCCTGGCGCCCAGGAAGCGGGTGCGGGCGGCGGGGAACAACAGCCGGTCGTGCCGGGCGCGTTCCTCCTCGGTGAGCAGGTCGAGGCCGCCGGTGGCGGCGGCGAACTCCTCCACGTCCTCCTCGGCGAGCAGCCACACGTCGGCTCCGCCCGCCAACGGGTCGTCGGCCGGCTCACGCGCGGTGTCGGGGGCCTCGGCGATCACGGGCATCTGCGGGTCACCAACTCACCTGGTACGGACGGAAGGAGAACAGCCGGCCTGCGCGGTGGGCGTCCGCCATGACCTCGGCGACGGCCTCGATGTCCGCGGGTCCGGTCGTCCACCGCGTGGGGTGGAAGCGCCGCAGCAGCCGCTCCAGACAGAGCAGCAGCACGGCGGGCGAGCGCAGCGCGGGCGCGAAGCTGTCACGTCCGCGCAGATAGAGATGGACGCAGGCGGCGGCCGCGGACACCGCCGCGTACTGCTTGGCGAGGTCGTACAGTTCGGCCGACTGCCCGGCTTTACGGCCTTGTTCGGCTACGAGCTTGGCGTGTTCGTCGGCGAGCCGGTGCACCTCGTCGGCGAGCAGGCCCGCGCTCTCGGCGCAGCCGGCCAGCCACGCGGCCTCGCGCCCCTCGGCCGCGTCCGCTTCCCGGCGCAGTTCGGCGACGGCCGACCGCAGGGCGAGCACCGAGTCGTCACCGCCCCGGCTGAACAGCTGCTGCGCGGCGGGCTCGTACGGGTCCATGGGATAGGCGGGATCGAAGAGACGCCCGGTGGCGGCGACCGCTTCGGCCACCGGACCCGGCTCCTGGGCGACCGCGCCGCCGAGCAGGGCGGGCAGTTGGAGGGCGATGTTCTTGAGGTTCACCACCGTGTTGCCGTCGGCGAAGTTGGAGATGGCGAAGTCGCGAAGGACCTTCTGGAAGATGCCGTGGCGGGGGTGGGCGCGCAGGTAGTAACGGGCGCCTAGGACGGTGGTCAGCCGGGCCAGGGTCTCCTCAAGGAGGGTCGGCACGAAGTACTTCACGACCGAGGACCAGATGCTGGCCTGCGCGGGCGCGAGCTGGAGCGACCGCACGGCACCCGTGGTCAGCGCGTCGGCGATCAGCAGCTCGGCGAAACTCTCCGCCAACTGCCTCTTCGAGTACGGCACTTCGAGCACGGTCCCACCGAAGATGACGCGTCCGGAGGCGAAGTCGAGGGTGGAGCGCAGGGCGGTGTCGACACAGCTCATGGCGATGCTGGAGATGGCGACCCGCGCCAACTGACTGCTCTTCAGCGCGACTTCGAGCCCTTGCCCGACCCGCCCGAGGAGCGCGGAGTCGGGCACGAAGCAGTCGGTGAGGCGTACGCCGCTCATGTCGAGTCCGCGCAGCCCATGCAGGGGCTCGTCGCGCAGGTGAGCCAGTTGCTGCTCGGGGATCCCGTCCTTCTCCACGGCGAAGATGGAGTAACCCCCGGGCCCGCCCTTCTCCGAGGTCCGGGCGAAGACCATGACGGCGGCGGCGACGGTCGCGTTGCCGATGGTCCACTTCTCACCGTTCAGCAGCCAGCCGCCTTCGGTGCGGCGCGCGGTCGTCTCGTTGGCGAGGATGTCGCTGCCGTGCGCGCGCTCCGACAGCCCCCAGGCCAGCTTCCGCCCGGCCCGGATGGCGTCGGCGAAGTGCTGACGCTGATCGGAACTGCCGGCGATCCACACCGGCATGTAGCTGAGGCTCGTCAACACCATCGCGGTCGCGGAGGTGGGGTCGCGGCGCCCGACGAGCCGGTAGAGATTGAACCCGTCCTCGACATGCACGGCCTTGCCACCGTTGGCGGCCGGCACGATCCAGTCGTACAGCCCCCAGCCCGCCAGCACGTCCACGAACTCGTGCGGGTACTCCTGGCGTTCGTCGAGGTCGAGGATGCGCGGGTAGGGCATGGGGCCGGCGGGATCCCAGGGATCCCCGAGATACGCCTCCAAGTCCCCCATGAGCGCGCTGAGATCGGTCATGTCGTCCCGTCCCCCTCCTCGGACTCCGGCCGCCCGTCGGACAGTTGGACCGGGAGCGCGGTGAACAGGAGCCCCGCCGCGTCGAGCCGGGTGAGGGCGCGTGCGGCAGGCGGCAGTTCGGACGCGGCCTGCCGCGGGTCACGCCCGTCGGCGAGGGCGAGCAGCACGGCCAGTACGGCGGTGAGCCATCCGCTGCCGCCGGGCTCGTCGCCGTAGAGCCCCCGGTCGGGATGGGCCCGCCAGGCGAGAACGGCCGCCGCACCCGCGTACAACAGACAGCACCGCTCGGCGAGATCGAGCAGCTCGGCCGACGCCCCGAGCCCCCGGGCCCGGTCCTTCTGGGCCTCGGCGGCGGTGGCGAAGGTGTCGTCGAGCGCGGCCCGCAGCTCCCGTACGAGCTCGGCGCCCCGCTCGTCCCCACCGGCCGCGATCCGCCGGGCCGCGTCCTCGGCCTGCTCGGCGAACCCGAGCAGCACGAGGTCCTTGGGGCGGGCGGAGAGATCGAGTGCGGCGGGGTCGAGATCGGGGAGCTGGTCGCCGAAGGCGAAGAGGGAGGTGGAAGCGGGGTCTGGGTCCGGCGTGCCCCCAGGGGCCAACGCCGTTGCGTAGCCGGGGAGTTGGACCGCGATCGCCCGCAGCACCCCGAAGGGGCTCGTGTCGATGGTCTCGACGATCTCGTTGTCCCGGCGGGCCTTGTCGAGGACGGCTCCGGGGCCGTGGGCCAGGACGGCTCGGGCGCCGAGGAGGGTGCGGGAGCGGGCGATGGACGACGAGGTCAGGCGGGTGGCCACTCGCTTCACCACCGAGGAGCACAGGCCGAACGTGCCCGGGGAGAGGTGGACGTAGCGGGCCGCCGTCAGGGAGAGCAGGTCCGCCGCGAACAACTCCGCCGCGGCGACGGCCAGTTCGCGTGAGCCGTACCCCGTGTCGGCGACGCGGACGCCGCCGACCCGTCGGTCACGGGTGAACCGCAGGGCCGTACGCAGAGCCGTGTCGGCGGTGGCCAGGCAGGCCCCGGTGCTGAGCAGACGCACCACCTGTTGGGCCCGCATCGCTCCCGCGAGGCCACCGCCCACGGCTCCGATCACCGCCGCCCGCGGCACCGGAGTCCCTTCGAAGACCAGGTCGGCGAAGTCGATCCCGCGCATCCCGGTGACGTTCTGCGCGGGTTGCCGCCGTACCCGGTGGGCCAGTTCGTCCGGCCCGAGCAGCACGGCCGTGAAGGCGGCCGGTCCGCGTTCCGCCGTGCGCGCCACCACGACCACCGCGTCGGCGGTGGCGCCCCGTCCGACGAGCCATTTGCGGCCCCAGAGCCGGTAGCCGTCGCCCGTCGGGTCGAGGCGGACCTCGCCCGCGAGGACGTCGCTGCCGGCCTGTTCCTCGGAGAGGGCGAAGGCGATCGTGCGGCCCTCCTGCACCCAGTCGGCGACCGTCTTGGCCTGTTCGGCCGAGCCGGCCGCGAGCACGGTCAGCACGGCGGAGCAGGACAGCAGGGTGGCCGGCATGAGCGCGGCGTCGCGCCGGGCCGCCACCCGGACCAGGAGCAGCGTCTCGTCGAGCCCGCGCAGCGTGCCGCCCAGGGACGGCGGCAGATAGGCGAGCGGGAAGTCGACGGAGTCGAGACGGGCGGCGAAAGCGTGCGGGAAGTAGCCGTGTTCGTCCCGCTCAACTCCCGCCGCGAACCCGTAGACGTTCTCCACCCGCCAGGGGTCGCCGAGCAGCTCGTCGAGCCGCGCCACAGCGGCGAACCCGGCGTTCACGGACGTACCTTCAGATCCGCTCATGGCCGTACCTCCAGGGCCTGGTCGGGCTGTGGTACCGGGTAGTCGGCGATCGCCGGGGAGAGGGCGAGGCCGGCCGCGCGCAGCAGCGAGAGGCGCTGGTGGAAGGCGGCGCCGGTCATGATGTGGCGGGCGACGTCGGCGACGTGGCGGTTGCGCGGGGCGGCCAAGTAGGTGCCGCGGACCCAGGAGTTGAAGCTGCCCATGGCCGGGCCGCACCAGATCTGGTAGTCGACGGCGCGGTCCGCCTCCCCCGTCTTCGCCCAGCGCGAGGCCATCCCCAGGTACCAGCGGAAGATCAGCGCGGCCCGCCGCTTGGGGCTGGCGGCGGCGCGGGCGAGCTGGTCGGGGTCGCGGCGCTCGAAGTAGCCGACGGTCTCCGCCCAGACGTCCTCCAGGGGGCGCCGGAAGATCTGTGTCTCGATCCGCCTGCGGGCCGCCGCCGGGAGGTCGTCGATGCCGTCGTGGTCGCGGTAGAGCTCGTAGAGGAGCCGGGCCCGCATCGGGAAGAGGGTGCCGCGCTTGAGGACCTGGAGCTCGACGCCCATCTCGAACATGTCGGCGGCCGGCGCCATTTCGCAGTCTGCGAGGTCGGCCTGCGCGAGCATCTCCTTGACCTGGGTGGAGGTGCCGGCCTCGACGCAGGACTGGTTGACCGACCCGGTCACCACATAGTCCGCGCCCATCGCGAAGGCTGCCCAGGCCGCCTCGGGGGTGCCGATGCCGCCGGCCGCGCCGACCCGGATGCGTGTCGGGTACCCCAACTCCTTCATCAGGGCGTCCCGTTGACGCATCAGCACGGGCAGCTGCGCGGGCAACGGGCGCCGGTCGGTGTGGCCGCCGGAGTCCGCCTCGACGGTGATGTCGTCGGCGAGCGGCACCCGTTCGGCCAGCCGCGCCTGCTCGGCGGTGATCGCGCCCTCCTCCACCAGCGCCCGCACCATCGCCTCGGGCGCGGGCCGGATGAACTGCTCCGCGATCTCGGTCCGGGAGATCTTGGCGATCACCTTGTTCTCGGCCACGACCCCGTGCGGCCCGCCCGCGCGCAGCCCGGCGAGCCGGTAGCGCACGATGTGCGGGGTGAGCCCGAGGAACGCGGACGCCTCGACGCACGGCACCTTGTGGCGCAGGTACAGGTCCACGGCGGTGCGTTCGAGGCGCTCCTCGCTCGGGCTGTGGATCAGATTGCAGGCGTACGGCAGCCCGGGGATCTCGGCCGCGAAACGGCCCAGCGCCTGCTCCACCGCCTCGGGCAGCAGCCCGGCCGCCCCGTACGAGGCGAGGTACCCGGCCCGTGCCATGGCGATCACCAGGTCGGCCGAGGCGATGCCGTTCGCCATCGCACCGCTCATGTACGCCTCGCGCACGCCGTACGCGTCCAGGAAGGCGCCGCTGCCCAGGCGTTCGGGCCCGGACGGGGGTACGGCGGCGATGACCTCGTGCTCCCCGCCCGCGTGCACGCGCCCGCCGACGGCCGCGCCGAGCCCGTAGCGCCCGCGCAGGATGTAGACGGGCTCGTCGAGACGCGCGAGCGCGTCCCGGATCCCGCTCTCGCCGACCGCCGGTGCCCCGGTCCCGCTCCACCGCGGCCGCGGCTGTTCGCTGCTCATCGACATGTCTCCTATGGGGGCCGCTAGTCGTGGTGGATCTCGATGCCGACGTCGTCGAGGCGGTAGATCCGCAGCGTCGACTTCCAGACGTGGGCGGTGCCGAGGAGGACGATCCGGCCGGGTTCGCGGCGGATCTCCTTGATCTGGACGTCGAACTCCATGTCGGGGTCGGTGCGCAGGATCTGGCCCCGGTAGCTCCACTTCATCTCGGTGCCGGCGCTGAGCGCGAAGCGCGGGTTGCGCAGTCCGTCGGTCAGGCCGCTCTCGACGGCGTACACCTGGAGTCCTTGCAGCAGCGCCTCGACGCCGAGCGAGCCGGGCATGACCGGGTCGCGGTGGAAGTGGCAGGAGAAATACCACTCGTCGGGCCGGATGGAGCGGTGCCCGCGCAGATACCCCTGTCCGTGCTCGCCACCGCCGGGCAGGATGTCCAGCCACTCGATGAGGTCCAAGTGGCCGCCGGCCAGGCGCGGTCCGTGCCGGGCAGGCTCGGCGGACCGGTAAGCGCGCAGGTCGACTCGCCTTGTTCCGGGCGGCCTTGATGCCTGCGTGTCCAGCCAGGGCAGCACGTGCTGTCCCTTGTCGAGGCCGACCTGGTGGGCGAGCGCCTTCTCGTTGAAGTACCCGAAGAGGGACTCGCCGGTGTAGAACACCTCGCCGTCGCAGGAGAGTTCGTAGGAGAAGTTTTGGAGGATCGAGCCCGGCATGCGGTCGCTGGACAGCAGGGTCGAGCGATGCTGGATGGTCTTTCCGCGCAGGTCGACGTCCTTGACGAGGGTGGCGTGGCCGTCCAGGTTGCGGATGCTGAACTGCTCCTCCGGGTAGGGCAGGGTGGCGCCGAGGTAGTAGCCGAGGAGGATGGCCGCCTGGAGGCTGGACTCCATGTAGATGCAGTTCGGCATGTACGGGTGGCCGTTGTCGGTGTAGTACCAGGCGTCCTCGGGCGCGTCGTACTCCGTCACCATCACCGCCCCGCGCTTGAGCGTCCCGCGCGTGCCCTCCAGCTTCATCACCCGGTCGACGAACAGGAAGTCGCCGTTGGGGATGTACGGGGCCCTGCTGTCGGCGTAGACCTCGAACTCCGGTCCCATCGCGATCGCCAGGTCGCCCTTGGCCGCGTGCGCCATGTGGAACTCGTTGAGCAGCGCGGGCTCTCCGGTGGCCGGGGAGAGCCGGCCGAGGAAGTGCGGGACCGTACCGGCGGTCTCCGGGCGGTACGGCGTGCCGGGCTTCTCCCGCAGTCGGATGCCGAGGCCGGTGACGCCGATGGAGGGCGTGCCGTCGCGCAGGACGACCACGTCGGCGACGAGTGACGGACGCGGGAGCAGGGTCAACTCGGTGATGTCGATGCGGTATTCGATCCGGCTGTTGCGCGGGGTGATCTGCCCGCGCACCTTCACCTCGGTGCGCAGATCCGGCACCGGCTGGAAGCGGGCGTCGGGGAGCGTGAGGTGCAGGCCGAGCGAGAGGGCGTACAACTCCAGGAGCTGGACGGCGCCTTCGGCGACGAGCGAACCGGCGAGTACGGGGTCGTCGGGGAAGTGACTGGTGAAGTACCAGGCGTCGGGCTGGAGTTCCTTGACGGCCTCGATCCTCCCCAGCCCGTGCGGGCCACCTTTCCTGTCGAGCACGGTGACCTCGTCCGCCATCAGCAGCGGGCGGTCGGGCAGGCGCAGGGAGGTGTTGCAGCCGGGGGGTTGGCGGTGGCCGGGTCCGAAGACGTCGGCGATGCGCCCCTCGGAGAGGGCGTCGAGGTCGGCGGCGGAGAGGGCGGTGCGGTGGGTGGGGGCGAGCGGCTTGAACGCCGAACGCCCGGGATCCGCCTTGACCTTGAGGCCGGGTGCCACCCGCCCCTGCACCAGCCCGGGCGAACTCTCCAGCTCCTCGTCCGTGAAGAACCCGGCGCAGGCGTTGTTGAGCTTGAGGATCAACTCGCCGTCGCAGTAGCAGTCGTAGTGGAAGAAGAAGAGGAGGGTGTCGCCCTGCCGCACGAACTGGTCGATCCAGATGTCGTAGCGCAGGGTCTGGCCGGTGCGTGGCAGGTCGCCGACGAAGCTGAGGCTGCTGTCGAGGAGGCGGTAGACGCGGTTGCCCCGGTTGGTGAAGTCGGCGCCGAGATAGCTGATCAGCAGCAGGTCGCACTGCCCGGCCTCGATCGTGACGGCGGGCGGCACCTGCCCGTCGACGGCGTACCAGGCGTCCTCCGGCACGTCGTACTCGGTCCGGATGAAGGAGGGCTTGAACTCCCCCGGCTCCGCGTCGAGTTGGGTGACCCGGGTGGCGAAGAGATAAGGCGGGGCGGGGAGTCGTACGCGCCGCTGATATCCGTCGATCCGGGCGAACCGGGGCCCGAAGACGTTGCCGACCTTGCCGGTCGCGAATTCGAGGAGGTCCTCCTCGTCCCAGACGACGCCTTCGGGTTTGGGGCGGGTGACGGGGGCCGCCGGGGGCTGCTCGGGGCTGGGAGGCGCCACGGGCGGGACGACCGGTTCGGCGGCGGGATCGGCGACCGGCTCGACGACGACCGCGTCGACCGGCTCGGTGAAGGGTGCGGCGGCCGGCGCGGCCGTCGCCGCCGCCGACAGCACGGCGACCAGCTCCTCCCGCAACTCCCGCTGCGCTTCCAGGACTTCCTGATGCGCCTCCAGGATCTCGGCCCGCAGGCTGCGCACGAGGGCGAGGGTGGAGGCGTGGTCACTGGCGGCCCGCGCCGACGGCTCGGGCTCCGGCCTCGGCTGCGGCTGCACCGCCGGCGGCACGGGCAGGGGCGCGCCGAAGATCGCCGGGCGCTGGGGCACGTCGGGGCGCGGAGCCGGTGGCGGTACGGCGTCCAGGGGCCGTGCCGGGACCGCGTCGGCGGGCACCATCGTGATCGGTTCCCGCTCCAGCGTCAGCGCGGGTACGGGCGGACCGTCGGGGCGGATCGGCATCGCGGAGTCCCATTCCGTGGGGTGGAGTTCCGGGTCGGAGAGCTCCTGGGCAGGCAAGTCCGGGGCGGGGGGCGGGGTCGGTTCGGGTGCCAACTCCCCGAACGGCAGCGCGGGTTCGGGCGCGGGGTCGAGGAGCGGTACGTCGAACACGGGACGCGGCTCGGACAGCACCGCCGCGGTCGCGGGCACCTGCGCCAGGGCGGGCACCGGATCGGCGACCGGCATTACGGGCGCAGGTATCGGTTCGGAGGCCGGTGTGGTCGGGACCGGCGTGGTAGGGACCGGCGTGGTCGGGACCGGCGTGGTCGGGACCGGCGTCGGCACCCGTACCTCCACCCGCTCCCCCGCCGGAACCCTCCGTATGGCCCCGACGATCCGCTCCGCCTCCCGCGCCACCAGCGGAGCGACCGGCTCGCCGCCCACCGGGAACGTGCGCAGGCCCAGTGGGCGTCGGGCGGTGGTCGTTCGGGGGCGGAACGGGGTCAGGTCGACCGGGACTCCGTGGGCGGCCAGTCGGGCGACCAGGCGGGCGATGTCCGTCGCGCCGCGGGCGCCCCGGCGGTCGACGGGGACCGAGAGATGGGGGGCGTCGGCGAGGGTCTCGTGGATCCAGCGCGTGCAGGTGCTGGAGGGGCCGACCTCGATGAACGCGCGGAAGCCGTCGTCGTAGGCGCGGCGGATCAGGCGCGGGAAGTCGACCGTCTCGCGGAGGGTGATGGCGATGTTGTGGGCGACGGTGTCCTGGTCGAGGTCGCCGACGGGGGCGTAGTGCCGGCTGCTGTAGAGGACGAGGTCGCCGACGTCGCCTGTGGGGTAGCGGTTGAGGTCCGCGAGTTCGTTCAGGTCGCCGTCCACCACCGGGCAGTGCATGACGTGATTCGCGGGTGAACGTGCGCTGCGGCAGCCCAACGCGTCGATCAGGTCCCGGCATTGGGCCGGGTCGCCCGCGACCACGACCTCGTCGGGGGTGTTGACGTGGGTGATGAAGACCCGGTCGTAGCGGGCGACCGCCTCGCGGACGTCGTCCGCCGGGGCGAGCAGCACATGCGTGGCCCACACCGCCGCGTCGGGCACGTCGTCGCCGAGATGCCACAGCGCGCGGACCGTCTTCTTCGGCCCCCGCAGCCGGTCCACGAAGAGCGGCGACGCGTCGATCTTCGCGGTCCCCCGGGCCTCCTTGACCCAGCCGCCGGTCGCGAACAGCATGCTGCTCTCACCGAGGCTGTACCCGAACGCCCCGTGCACCGGCACCCCGAGCACCTCACGCACCAGGTCCGTCGACAGCAGCGCGTAACTCGTGCCGACGGCCAGCATCAGCGGAATGTCCTCGATCAACTCGGCCTCACGGCGCATCAGTTCACGCCGGTCGAGCGGCCCGAGGGCGCGCGGGTACAGCGCGGCCGAGCGGAGCATCTCGGCGGGCAGTTCGGCCTGCGCCTCGAAGCGGGGCAACAGTCCGGGGAAGGCCCGGAACAGGGCACGGCCCAGGCCGAGGTAGGAGTTGAAGGCTCCGGGGTACACCAGCGCCGTCTTCGTGCCGGGACCGCCCGCGGGCCGCGCCGCGAAGCAGCTCCCCGACGGCGAGGTCCACTCGCCCCCGGCCCGGTACACGCCCGGCAGATCCTTGGCCGCCTGCTCCAACTGCCGTACCAGGCCTGCCGTGTCGTCGGCCACCAGTACGGCCTTGAGCGCGGCCGGCCGGTCCTCCGCGAGCGCGGCCCAGTCGCCGCCCGCCTCGACGGCCGCACGGACCTCCCCCAACCGCCGTACCAGCGTGTCGATGTCGTCCGCGCCGACGGGCACGACCAGGCTGCCGCCCGAGCGCACCCAGTCCGTCGCCGCCACCTCGCCCCGCGTCTGCGCCCCGCCGAGCACGATGTGGGCGTGGCTGCCCGCGGTCCCGGTGACACTGACGGAGGCGGTACGCCGGCCCTCGCGCCGTTCGCGCAGCCAGGGCCGCGAGTCGGTGGCGCGGAAGAAGGCGGATCCGGCGAGCCGGGCGCCGTCGACCCCGTCGGGGGCGATCGGCTGATAGGCGTAGTGCAGGCACAGTGCGGCCCGGATGACGGAGGCCAGCGCGGAGGCGCAACCGGTGTCGCCCACCTGGGAGTTGACCCCGCCGAGTGCGGTCCGCAGGAGCCCGCCGACCCGGACGCCCGTCCAGACGCGGGCGAGTCCTTCGACCACCTCTTCACGCAGGGTGCCCGCCTCGACCAGCTCGACGTCGGCCGGTGTCACCCCGGCTGCCGCCAACGCGTCCTCGGCTGCGGCGGCGACGAGGTCGGGGGCGGGCCGCGGGTCGAGGGTCGGCGCGTGGTGGACGGCGAGGCCGTCGACGGTCGCGTACACCGTGCGTTCGGGCGGGATCGAGCCGGGGCGCGTCACGACCACGGCACCCGCGCCGTCACCCAGCACCGTGCCGGGCTCCAGGATCGAGCGGGCCAGCTGCGACTCGGGCCCCGCCGCCAGGTCGACGGCGCCGACCAGCACGGCCTCGACGCTCGGGTCGAGCAGCAGCAGCCGGGCGGTGTCGAGGGCGTCGACACCGACCGCGCTGTCGGAGGAGACGGTGAACGACGGGCCGGTGAGGTTCCACAGGGAGGAGATCCGCGCGGCCATGATGTTGCCGATGTAGCTGAGGACCTCGTTGGCCTCGATGGAGTCGTGGATGCCGTTCCGGGCGGCCTTGGTCAGGGCGGCCAACTGCTCGTCCGTGGGGTCGAGTCCGGCCGCCGCGCACCAGGCGGCGAGCTTGCGCCCGAGAGCGTACCGGGCGCCGTGCCCCTCCGCGCTGGGCTCCATCTCCATACCGAGGACGACGGCGACCCGCCGCCCCTTGGCCCCGGGCCCGGGACGCTCGTACCCGGCGTCCTTCAACGCCTCCTCGGCGACCCGCATCATCAGCAGGTGCTGCTGGTTGAAGTGGTCGAGGTCGTTGGGCGGGATGCGATAGGAGGTGGCATCGGCCTCGAACCCGTCGAGGTACGCGGCCTTCGGCACCAAGTCGTGGGCCAGCCCGGCCCGTTCCAGCGGCCCGCCCGGGGCCGACTCGAACCCGCGCCACCGGTTCGGAGGCAACTCCCGTACGCCGCTGAGGCCTTCGTACCCGGCCCGCTCGAACGCGTCGAGCGTGCTGAAGGAGCCGAAGTGGGCGCCCATGCCGATGATCGCCAGCGTCGGCGGCTTCGTGCGCTCGGGGTCGTCGTCGGCGGTGCTGCCGTTTGCGGTGTCGGCAGGCTGCGCGGACGGCTCCGACCCAGGTTCCGGCACCGGCTCTGACAGGACGACGTGCGCGTTGGTTCCGCCGAAGCCGAACGCCGAGACCGCGGCCCGGCGTACGCCGTCCGTGGCCGGCCAGGGCGTGGGTTCGCGGACGACCCGGTCCGCCACCGTGCCGGGCAGCGGTACGGCCACGCCGGTGGTCGGCGGGATGACGCCTCGGCCGAGCGCGAGGACGACCTTGACCAGGCTGCTCATGCCGGCCGCGGTCAGCAGGTGGCCGATGTTGCCCTTGACCGAGCCGAGCAGCGGGCCGCGCCCGAAGTACCGCTCCACGCCGTCGAGTTCGGTGCGGTCGCCGAGCGGGGTGCCGGTGGCGTGGCACTCGACGTACTGGACGTCGTGCGGCTCGATGCCCGCGTCGCGGTAGGCGAGTTCGTAGGCGGCGAGCTGGCCGGTGACGTTCGGGGCGAGGAGGTGCTTGCCCGGGCCGTCGTTGCCGAGCGAGACCGAGTCGATCACGGCGTACACCCGGTCGCCGTCCCGTCGGGCGTCGGCGAGCCGCTTCAGGGCGACCATGGCCGCGCCCTGCCCGGTGATGATGCCCTTCGAGCGGGCGTCGAAGGGCTGGCTGAAGCCGTCCGGCGGATAGGCGTGCAGGTCGGAGAAGGAGAGGTGGATGACGGTGGGGTCGGGTGCGCAGACCCCGCCGGCCAGCATCAAGTCCGCTCCCCCGGTGGCCAGTTGAGCGCAGGCGAGCTGGATCGCGTAGAGCGCCGACGAGCAGGCCGCGTCGAGCGTGTGGCGCGGGCCGCCGAGACCGAGGGCGGCGGCCACGACGTGGGCGGGCAGGCCGCCGGGCCAGAGGTTGTGCGCGTCGGCGGGGGTACGGGGACTGGCCGGGTCGCGGGGGTCGTCCGAACTGCGGCCGCCTGCCGGGCTGTTGGATCCGTTCACACCGTAAGCAACGGCGTCCCCCTCGCCCCCGCCCCTGGCCGGGCTGCCGTCCTCCGCACCGGACGGCAGCCCGGCCGCGGGGAAGCCGGCCGCCGCGAGGCCCTCGAAGACCGCGGCGTCCCAGAGCTTCCCCGCTGCGCGGCCGGAGGACGGCGTGGGGAACGGGTAGTTCCCGAACACCACGCCGGTCCTCCGCCCGACTCCCCGGCCGGCCGCGGCAGCGGGGGATACACCCGCGTCGGCCAGGGCGTAGTCGGCCACCCGGAGCGCCCAGTGGAACGAACGGTCCAGGCCGGCCAGATAGTCGGCGGGCAGTGCGTACGCGGCCGGGTCGACGACCTCCCCGGCTTCCACGAACCCGCCGCGCGTGCAGTAGATGCGGTGCCGGTCCGCGCTCTCGTCCTCGGCCAGCGGATCGTGCCCGAAGATCCGCTCGCCGCCCTCGGTGCGCGAATCCACCGCGCCCATCAGGTTGTTCCAGTAGGTGTCCGGCGTGGCCGCCCCCGGAAAGAGGCACGACAGTCCGACGATCGCGTACTTGCCCATGACCGATCAGCCTCCGAGCGTCGTCAGACCGAAACCGCAGCCCGGCCCGGCTGCCGGAAGCGGCTCTCCAACTCCGCGTCCTCGACCGCGACCACGTCCCGCAGGACCGCGAACACGCGGCCGCGCGGATCGAGCGCGGTCACCGTGCAGGTCACACCGGTCCGGCCGGGCCTGACGTCCTCGACGGCGATCAGGAAGTCCCCGTCGGAGGGCAGCGGTTCGAACAGGCTCAGGCGGCCGATCTCCATGGGCAGGCAGGCCCGCCCGCGCCGCTCGCGCACCCAGACCAGCACGGCCTGGAGCAACAGGTCGGCGAGGACCGGGCTGTGCAGCCGCCCGTGGTAACCACCCTGCGCGGGACGGGAGTCGGCCAACCGGGCCCGCACCAGCAGCCGTTGCTCGTCGACCGACAGCACCGAGCGCAGTCCGCGCAGCGAGGGTCCGTGGAACAGCGTGCCGTCGCGGTACAGCGGGGCCGCGTCCCGGCCGGCCGAACTCCCGGCCAGGGACGCCAGATCGGTGCGGTCCGCAGGCCTCGGTCCGGCGGCACCGGTGCTCAGCCGGACGCTGTACGCGGGCCGGCTGCGTCCGCCGCTGTCCACGGAGGAGGCGAGCACGTCGACTCCGACCCCGCCCGCGGCGGGTTCGACGGCCAGCCGCAGCCGCTGGGGCTGCTGCCCGTCGGGCTCGTCCCAGGAGACACCCTTGAACACCTTGAATCCGCTCGCCCCGGTGACGGCCTCACCCGTCGCCGTCTCGATCGCGTTGGCCAGCACACCGAGGGCCGCCGTGGCGGGCAGCACCCGTCGGTCGCCGATGGTGTGGTCGGTCAGCAGCGGTTCGTCGACCAGGTCGGACAGGGTCCGGTCGACCACCAACGGGGCGAGCCCGGCGCCCTGCGCCTCGGGCGGCGCGGACAGCGGGGTGAGCGGGCCGGTGACGATCACCGTGTCGTGCGCGTGCGCGGCCGTGAACTGCTCGGCGAACATGCCCGCGCCGGTCGTCAGCGGCACCAGCGCGATCCCGCGCTGCGCGAACATCGCCCGCAGGTCGTCGGAGACCATCCCGCCGTCCCAGGCACCCCAGTTCATCGCGGTGACGCGCGCGGTGGGCAGTTCCCGCTTCAGCCGTACGGCGATCCGGTTCAACGCCTCGTTGGCCATGGCGTAGTCGGACTGACCTCGGTTGCCGAAGAACCCGGCGACGGAGGAGAACAGCACCAGGTGCCGCAACTCGGCGATACCGCGCAGGACATCGAGCACATTGCCGAGACCGAGCAGCTTCGTCGCCAGCACCCGGCGGATCTCGTCGGCGGACTTCTGCGCGACGAGCCGGTCGGCCAGTACGCCGGCCCCGTGCACGACACCGGTCACACGACCGGCGTACGGCGTCAGCACACGGCGTGTCTCGGCGGCGTCGGTGATGTCGACGGTGAGGTACTCGACCCGGGCGCCGGTGGCAGTGAGCCGGGCGAGGTTCGCGGCGATCTCGCGGGACGCGGTGATCTCCCTGAACTCGGCTTCCACGGCTCGGGGGTTGGGCTTCTGCCCACCCTGCGCCGCGCGCCGAGCGATCAGCCCGCGCAGCGCCGGTCCCTCGGTGCCGACGGCCCACTCGGGCTCGGGCGCCGGACGACTACGGCCCAGCAGCAACAGCCCGGCAGGCCGCGCCGATACCAGCGCATGCAGGCAGTCGGCGGTGATACCGCGAGCTCCGCCGGTGACCACCAACAGGTCGTCCGAGGTGATCTCCGGGACGGCCGCCGCGCGGGCCTGATGCGGTTCGGCGGCGAGGGCGACGGTACGGCGTCCGGCGCCGTCGTGCGCCACATCGGCGTACGCGCGGGACAGGTCGTCGATCTCACCGAGGAACCGGGCGCCGACCGTGGTCAGCGCCAGCTCCGGCGCGAAGTCGACGGTACGGACGAAGAGTTCGGGCACCTCGATGGCGAGGGTCTTCACCAGCCCGGCGACCCCGCCGAGCAGCGGCGAGGCGTCTCCGGCACCGCGATACCCGCTCGCCCCGTCGAGCCGCGTGACCGCGACGAACCCGGCCCGGGTCCCCTGCGCGGCCACCGCCTTCAACGCGGCCAGACTGTTCTTGGCGACCAACAGGCAGTGCTCAAGGCGCCGCGTACCCTCGGCCCAGTCCGGCCCGGCCGCGGCCGCCATCTGTACGACGAGGTCGACCCGCCCGCCGGTCAGCTGCGCGGCGAGCTCCCCCTCGTCCCAACTCACCAGCCGCCGCTGGGCATCCGCCTCCGCCACGACGTTGTCCACCCCGGGCAACGACACGACCTCGACCCGCCACCCGTCGCCCCGGAGTGCCCCGGCGAGCGGCCGGGTCAACAGGGACCCGTCGTCCACGACCACCGCGGTACGCGTCTCCGCGTAGGCGCCGACGAGGGTGTGCGGCGGGGCGATCTCCGTGACGTCGGCGTAGGTGCGGCCGATTCCGGGGGTGGGGGGGTAGGTGATGGTGAGGGGGGTGGTGGGTGCGGTGGGAGTGCTGGGCTGGGGAGTGGGCTCGGCGGAGACCGTGGAGGCGAGGAATCCGGCGATGTCGTCCAAGGTCCGCAGTTCCGCGAGCACTTCGGGGTCGACGTCCTCGGAGACCGGATACGACTCCTGCAAGGCGCCGAGGATCTGGACCCGCTTGATCGAGTCGATACCGAGGTCGGCTTCTACGTCCATGCCCGGCTCCAGCATCTCCACCGGGTAGCCGGTCTTCTCCGCGACAGCGCCGAGCAGGGCGTCCATCACGCCTGCGGCTACGGCGGAGTTGGAGACAGGGTCGGGCTCAGGTATCGGGGCGACGGGCGCAGGAGTCGGCTCGGGACTCGACTCGGCGGGAATGGTGGATGCGAGGAACCCGGCGATGTCATCCAGGGTCCGCAGCTCCGCCAGCACCTCAGGGTCGACGTCCTCCGACACCGGATACGACTCCTGCAACGCCCCGAGAATCTGCACCCGCTTGATCGAGTCGATACCGAGGTCCGCCTCGACATCCATGCCCGGCTCCAACATCTCCACCGGGTAACCCGTCTTCTCCGCCACCGCACCCAACAGCGCATCCATCACACCGGCGGAAACAGCCGAGTTGACGACAGGAACCGGCTCGGGCTCGGGAGTGGGATCTGGGGTGGGCGCAGGTGCGGGTTCGGCGTCGATCGAGACGGTCGAGGACAGGAAGCCGGCGATGTCGTCCAACGTCCGCAGTTCCGCGAGCACTTCGGGGTCGACGTCTTCAGAGACCGGGTACGACTCCTGCAACGCACCGAGGATCTGGACGCGCTTGATCGAGTCGATACCGAGGTCCGCCTCGACATCCATGCCCGGCTCCAACATCTCCACCGGGTAACCCGTCTTCTCCGCCACCGCACCCAACAGCGCATCCATCACGCCGGCGGCGACAGCCGAGTTGACGACAGGAACCGGCTCAGGTTCGGGCTCGGGTATGTACACAGGCTCCGGCTCAACCACCTCGGCTTCGACAACCTCCGCCTCGACAACCACCTCTTCCTCGACAACCGCCTCCACCACGACGGCCCTTTCCTCGACCGCCGCCCCCCGCAACGCCTCCAACAACAGCCGCGTGGACCGCTCATGAGCCGCCCCGATCGTGGCCCCCTGCTCCCGTATGAGAGCCAGTGCCGCCTCCGTGTCGGGGTGCCCACCCGCCCGTACCGACTCCTCCAGCGAACGCACCGACGCGTGCACCGTGTCGACGTGGGCGGTGAGGATCTCCGCCTGGAGGCCGAGGCCTTCACGCACCGCGGACTCGATGCCGTCCGTGGGAGCAGCGGTGGCCGCCGTCAAGGCCAACGGCTCCGACAGCGCGTCCCGGTATGCCGAACGCCGTTCCTGTGTCACGTAGTTGATGCCGCGCAGCGGAATCGTCATGCCCTTGCGGGGCGCCAGCTCACGTCGGGGCTCCACGCGGTCGTCGAAGCCGACGAGCGGCAGGCCGAGGACGGCCAGTTCGATGGCCGCGCGCTTGAGGGAGACCTCGCTGTCCTTCGAGGGGCCACCGTCCACCGCTAGGGTCACGACGTCCGTGCGGCCTTCGAGGATGCGGTCGACGAGGTCGGTCAGCACGCGCTTGGGGCCGAACTCGACGAAGACGCGGAATCCGTCGGCGTACATCTTCTCGATGCCGGAGACGAAGTCGACGGGCTGGAGCAACTGGTCCACGAGGGTGCGGCGGTTGGCCGCGGGGTCCGTGCCGTAGGACGAGCCGGGGGTGTTGGCGTAGACGGGGATCTGCGGGGCTTCCAGCCCGGTCGACTCCACGGCCTGGCGGAACGCGTCCGCGGCATGGGCGACGAACCCGGTGTGGAAGGCCGCGGAGACCGGCAGGCGCTTGGCCGGGATGCGGCGGCCCGAGACGTCGGCGACCAGGCGGTCGATCTCGTCGGTGGGGCCGCCGACGACGATCTGGCCGGGGGCGTTGATGTTGCAGATGGCCACGTTGCGGTAGGTGGCGACGAGGGCCTGGACGTCGGAGAGCGAGGCGCGGATCGCGGCCATCGCGCCCGGGTCGAAGTCGGCGGGGGCGTGCTCGGGCGGGGCCATTGACGTACCGCGGGCGCGGGCGAGCCTGGCGAACTGCTCGTCGTCGAGGGCGCCGGCCGCCCACAGCGCGGTGAGTTCGCCGAAGCTGTGGCCGATGACGCCGTCGGCGCGGAAGCCGAGTTCGCGCAGCCACGTGTACTGGCCCGCGGAGAGCGCGCCGATGGCGGGCTGGGCGAAGTCGGTGCGGCGCAGGGCGGTTTCCTGCTCGCGGTGGACCGTGTCGCTGAAGGCGGGCGGCGGGAAGACCGTGCGGGCGAGGGTGTCGGGGCCCTCGGTCAGCCCGTTGGCCCGGTCGAACGCGGCGCGCAGGGGCGGCAGCGCGATGGCGGCCCGGCGGCCCATGCCGACGTACTGGCTGCCTTGGCCGGCGAAGACGGCGGCCGTCTTCACCGACGTGGGCAGGGCAGCGCGGCGGTAGGTGATGCCCTTGGGGTGCTGCCACTGCGGGGCGTCGGGGCGGGCGCGCAGCAACTCGACCGCGGTGTCGCGCAGTTCGGCGAACTCGGCGTCGCTGCGGGCGACGATGCCGATGCGGGCGTCGGAGGCGGGGATCGCGCCGGACTCGTCGGTGGCGGCGCCGTTCTCGATGCGCAGTGCGAGCGCCTCGGGTCCTGCCGCGTGCCACAGGCCCCAACGGACCACCGGGCCGAGCGTCTTGGGGTCGGTGCCGTCGTGCTCCTCAAGGACCATGTGGAAGTTGGTGCCGCCGAAGCCGAACGAGGAGACGGCGGCCCGGCGTTTGTCGCGCGCCGGGTCCAACACCCACGGGCGGGCCTCGGTGTTGACGTAGAACGGGGTGGTGGTGGGGTCGAGGGCCTCGCTGGGGGTCTCGACGTTGATGGTGGGCGGCAGGACCTTCTGGTGCAGGGCGAGGGAGAGCTTGATGAGGCTCGCGGCGCCCGCGGCGGCCTTGGTGTGCCCGATCTGGGACTTGACGCTGCCGATGGCGGCGTAGCCGTGGTCGTCGTTGCCGGCCGACACGACCGAGGAGAGGGCGGCGAGTTCGGTGTGGTCGCCGACCGCCGTGCCGGTGCCGTGCGCCTCGAAGAGCTCGATGGCCGAGACGGGCACGTCGGCGTCCGCGTAGGCGCGGCGCAGGGCGAGTTGCTGGCCCTCGGCGCGCGGGGCGTAGATGCTCTTGAAGCGGCCGTCGCTGGAGGTGCCGATGCCGCGCAGCACGGAGTAGATGCGGTCGCCGTCGCGTTCGGCGTCGGCGAGGCGCTTGAGCGCCAGCATGCCGATGCCCTCGCCGATCAGCGTGCCGTCGGCGGACTCGTCGAAGGGGCGGATCTGCTGGGTCTTCGAGAAGGCCGGGGTCTTGCTGAAGCACATGTACATGAGGATCGTGTTCTCGGCGTCGCAGCCGCCGGTGATCATCATGTCGGCGCGGCCCTCGATGAGTTCGCTCACCGCGAGCTTGACCGCCGCGAGGGAGCTGGCGCAGGCGGCGTCGACCGTGCAGTTGGTGCCGCCGAGGTCGAAGCGGTTGGCGATCCGGCCGGCGACGACGTTGCCGAGCATGCCGGGGAAGGAGTTCTCCTCCCAGGGGATGTACGCCTTCTTGAACCGCTGCGCGATCTCCTCGGCGTCCGCCTCGCTCAGTCCGACGCTGCGCACGACCTCCTTGAGGACCGGGGTCTGCAGGCGCGCGGAGAGCGGCTGGGTGAGGGAGTTGGCGCCGGTGATGCCGAGGATCACGCCGGTGCGGGAGGCGTCGTACCAGTTGCTCTGGTCGGCGCCCGCGTCGCGCAGCACGTCACGCGCCACGGTCAGGGAGAGCAGCTGGAGGATGTCGGTGACCTCAAGGGTGTTGGGCGGGAGCCCGAACTCCATGGGGTTGAACGGGATTTCGGGCAGGAAGCCGCCGCGCCTGACATAGGTCTTGTCCTCGGCCGCCGGGTCCGGGTCGTAGTAGTCCGCGGTGTTCCAGTGGCTCTCGGGAACGTCCTCGATGCAGTCCTCGGCGTCCACGATGTTGTGCCAGAACTCGCGCAGGTCGCGCGACTTGGGGAAGAGGCCCGCCAACCCGACGATCGCGATCGGTGTCTCGGCCAGACGTGAGTGCTGCACGGTTTTCCTCCGCTGGTGCTCTGTGTCTGCGGGTCGGGTGGGGCGGACGCGTTCAGTCCGCCAGGGGCGTGGCAGTGGGCGGTGCGGCGAGCAGGGCGGCCAGCGCGGCGACGGTCTCCGCTTCGCCGAGCAGCGTGTAGTGGTCCCCGGGGACGGTCAGCTTGCGCAGGGGCCGGCCGCTGAGCTCGGCCCAGCCGAGGTCGGGGCTGGTGGGCAGCAGCGAGCCCTCGGGCTTGACGAGCGTGACGGTGCGGTCGAGCGCGTCCGGCAGATAGCCGGCGGTGCAGCGGTTGTTGCGGACGAGCCCGGCGTGGAAGGCGGTGAACAGCTTGCGCAGGCCCGCCTCCTGGGTGTCCGCGGGCAGCAGTCCCTGTGCGGTCGCCGCGTCGAGCAGGGTGCCGAGGTCGTCCTCGTCGGTGGGCACGAAGTCGAACCGTCGGCCCCGCTTGGCACCCAGATACATGGCGAACCAGTCGAGCAGCAGGGTCGGTTTCAGGGCGTCGTCGGCGGGTTGGAAGGCGGCGACCGGCGCGATGGAGTCGAGGACGACGAGCGCGTCCACGACATCGCCCCGCCCCTCATCCGCCAGCTGAGCGGCGATCTCGTACGCGACCACTCCCCCGAACGACCAACCGACCAGGCTCAGTTGTTGATCGGTGAGTCCGGCCGCGGTGAGCTCGGCCAGGCACTGCGCGGCGAGTTCGCGGACGCCGGGCACGGGTGCGGTCGGGTCGAGGGCGGCCATCGCGTACGCGGGGACGTTGCCGAGGTCGCACAGGTGCGGTGCGCTGTCCTCGGGCAGCCTCGCGACGAGGTCCTGCCAGATGGTGGCCGGCAGCGCGCCCGGGTGGACGGCGCAGACCGTGCGGGCGGTCGGGCCCGCGGCGGTCCCCAGCGCCGTCAGCAGGGGGCGCCGCACGAACCGCCGGTCCGCGACGGCCGTGTCAGGCCGTCGCGACATGGCGGTCGCTCTCCTCGGCGATGTGCTCCGACAGGGCGGCGATCGTCGGGTGGTACCAGAGCGCGGTGGCCTCCAGCTCGAAGCCGAGCCACTTCTCCAGTTCGCCCGCGAGGATCAGCGCCTCCGTGGAGTCGAGGTCGAACTCGTCGAAGTACCGCTCCGCGTCGATCTGTTCCTTGTCGACGCCGAGCCGGACCGCGAGCTTCTCGACCAGCCAGAACCGGGCTTCGTCGGCGGTGACACGCTGCATGGGGATTCCCCTCACTTCGCTGTGCGGTTGGCTTGGTGGTGCAGCTCGCGGGTGACGGCCTCGGCCGCCAGCCGCCCGGAGACGAATCCGGCCTCGTGGGAGCCGATGAGATCGACGCCGATGCGCGGCGCGTGGAAGTAGGAGCCGGCCAGCTTGATCCGGCCGCCGGGCGCGTTGACGTCGTGGATCGTGCGCTGCATGGCGCGCACCTCCAGGTCGATGACCGGGTGCGTGAACGGCAGTTCGCGGATGACGAGTTCGTCGCGCGGGGCGATCGGCGAGTCGAGGGTGACGAAGTAGTCGCGCTCTGCCGTGAAGCCCTGCAGGGAGTTCATGTAGTACGCGACCCACGTGCGAGGGCGTCCGTCGACCGTCTTCACGCCGTAGTTCCAGCTCTGCCAGCGGGTGCGGTCGGGCGGCATGCTGGAGGGGTCGGTGTGCAGGATCGCGGTGGTCTCGCTGTAGCGGACCTTGCGCAGGATCTCCGCCTGGCGCGGGCTGGGGTCTTCGAGGACCGCGAGGGTCTGGTCGGCGTGCGCGGCGAGCACGGCGAGGTCGTAGCGCTCCTCGCCGGCAGCAGTGGCGACGACGACTCCGTCCTCGTCCTCGCGGACGCGGGTGACCTCGGCGCCGGTGCGGACCTTGCCGTTGACGCCGGCGACGACCCGGCGGACGTACTCGATGCTGCCGCCGCCCACGGTCTTCCACGCCACCGAACGGCCGCCGAGGCCGCCGGGGTCGTGGGACATGAAGAAGGCGATCACCGTGGTCGCGGGCATCTCCCAGATCAGCTCGGCCGGCACCGACCAGACGGCGGTGGCGAGCAGTACGACATAGCCGTACTTGAAGGCGTCGGTATAGCCGCCGCGGTCCAGGTAGTCGCCCAGCGAGAGGTCGGTGCGCTTGCGCAGGAAGTCTCGGGGCGCCTCGCGGTGGAAGCGTTCGGCGTCCCGCCACAGCGGGAGGAAGTCGGCCGGGTAGCGGGCGGCGATCTCGTCCTCGGAGAGCTCGAACTCCCTTGTGCCGTAGTCGAGTCCGCGGTCCACGTCGAAGAAGTCGAACCCGCCGGTGTGGTCCAGCGCGGTCACGCCCAGCTTCTCGAAAAAGGCCGTCAGCTCCGGGTACGTACGGGCGTTGAAGACCACGAAGGCCGTGTCGACGCCGATCGTCCGGCCGTTCTCGTCGACCTCCACGGTGCGGGCGTGACCGCCGGGACGGTCCTGGCTCTCGTACACGGTGACTTCGACGTCGTCCGGCAGGTGGTGGGCGGCGGAAAGGCCGGATATACCGGCTCCGACGACAGCGACACGGGTGGTCATGGCAGGGCTGCACCTCGGCTCGGGCGGTTCTCGGGAACGGTCACGTGGCGGGATGGGGCACGTGGAGCGACGGCCGATGCGCAGAGGGCTGATACCTCTGAAGTGGGGTGGCAGTCCGCTCGGTTGCTCTGCGGACGGCGCAGAAGGAACCGTAGGCCTGGCCGGAAAACGGGGTCAATCGGCCCATCGGCGGGCGGACTTGCCCTATCGAGGCATTCGATGAGGGCCTGAGCGGAGTGTCCTGATCCGGTCGGTCCGGCGCTCCGCGCGCACCCTGCCGGGAACGACGGGAATTCACCCCTCCGGGGGTGTACGGAAACACCGGCCTGCGGACTCTTATGAATGACCGCCATGGAACCGGCGGCTCAGAACCGCCGAGGGGAGATCTTTCATGCCGACGATTCCGTGGATGCCCGGCACCGCGAAGGACGGGGCCGACGGTGGTGAGCCCGTCGGGCCGCCGCTGGTCATGGCATCCCGGCTGGAGCTGCGCTCGCTGCTCGGTGTGCCCCGGTTCTTCTTACTGTCCCTGGTGATCTTCCAGCAGGTCCGCAGGTCGCCCGGCCTGATCGGTGCCTCGCTGCGCGCCGAGCCGCTGAAGAAGACGTTCTGGACGCTGTCGGCCTGGCGGGACCAGGAGGCCCTGAACACCTTCAACCGCACGGACCCGCACGCGAAGAGCGTGCGCGGACTGCGGCCGGGGATGAAGGGGTCGGTGTTCGTGTTCTGGAACGCCGAGCCCGGCCAGCTGCCGATCACCTGGGACGAGGCACAGCGCCGTCTGGCCGACCAGGCCGAGAAGGAGACCCGGTCGGCATGAGCACGGTCTCGGCGGAGTCGGACGGCACGGAGTCCGGAGCGGACGCGTCGACGGGAGAGTCGGCCGGAGCCCCGCCCTCACCCCCGGCTGCCCCGCCCACTCCGGTCATCCCCCACGCCCGTCTCGTCCTCCTCGCCGCCTGTCTCGGTCTCTTCATGTCGTTCATCGAGGTGACCGCGGCCATCTCCACACTGCGGGCGCTCCAGGTCGACATGGAGGTGGCACCGGCCGACCTCAGTTGGGTGTCGAGCACGTACACCCTGGTGGTCGCGGCCTGTGTGCTGTCGGGCGGCGCGCTGGGCGAACGGCTGGGCAGGCGCCGGGTGTTCCTCGCCGGTGTGGTGCTGATCGCCGCGGGTTCCCTGGTGGTGGCGTCGGCACAGGGCTATCCGCAGGTGCTGATCGGCCGCGGGATCAGCGGTCTGGGCGGCGCCCTGGTGCTGCCCACCTCGCTGGCGCTGATCACGACGACGTTCTTCGTCGACCTGCCGCGCATGCTGCGGTACATATCCATCTGGGTGTCGATCTCGGGCGTCGGCCTGGCCGTCGGCCCGCTCCTCGGCGGCGTGCTGCTGCAGTCCTTCGACTGGCGCGCGGTGTACCTGGTCAACACACCGCTCGCGGTGATCACCGTCCTCGTCACCCTGCGCGCGGTCACGGACTCCCGAGTACCGGACCGGCCGTTGGACCTGCCGGGCCAGTTCTGGGCGGTACTGGGTCTGTCCACGCTGATCTACGGCATAGCCGTGGGCGGCCGGGCGGGCTACGACGATCCGGTCGTCGTCACGGTGCTCGCGGTGGCCGCCGTCGCCCTGATCGCGCTGGTGCGCACGGAGCGCGGCCGGGCCGTCCCGATGCTGGACGTCCGCATGATGGCCAACTCCCGCTACACGGCGGCCCTGTGCGTCGCGGCGGCGGCCCTGTTCGTGTTCGTCGGGGTCGTCTTCCTGGAGGTCCTCTTCCTGCAACGCGTCCGCGAATTCGGCCCGTTGGGCACCGGGATACGACTGCTGCCCGCGATGCTCGCCTTCGTGGCGGCCACGGCGTCGGCGCAGCGGCTGGCGGGGCGGGTGCGCCCGGGCCGGCTGCTGGCGGCGGGTTCGCTGCTGACCACGGTCGCGGCGCTGGTGCTGCTGCGTCAGGAGCCGGACGGGAGTTACGCGGTGACCGCGCTGGGCCTGGTCCTGGCCGGGCTGGGCAGCGGGTTGGTGGTGGCGCCGTCCACGGCGGCGGCGTTCGAGGTGGTGGAGGGTCCGCAGATGGGTGCGGCCTCGTCGGCGGTGACGGCGTTCCGGCAGGTCGGATCGGTGCTGGCGACGGCGGTGTTGGGTGCGGTGCTCGCGGTCCGCTTCCTCGGTGTGCTGCCTCGGCGGCTGGCCGAACACCGGCTGCCGGGCCCGGTGATCGACCAGGTGGTGGCGGTCGCCCGGGACGGCGGCAGCGCGTCCGGCCGGTCGACCCCGCAGATCACGGACGCCGTCGCGGAGGCGTTCACGGCGGGTGTGCACAGCGCACTGTGGGTGGTCGCGGGAGTGTCGTTCGGCGCCGCCGTGCTCGCCTCGGCGCTGCTGGCCCGGCGCGCCCCTCAGCAGCCGTAAGTGCCCTTTTCCGTACCGGAAAGGGCCTCTTCACCCACAGTGTGTGCCATCTCTCCCGGGAGTGAAGAACCCCAGGTCATGACTGCCGGGCTGATCGCGGGATGCCGCTGAACAGGTGTTCCGAGTGGCCGCTCACCGTGCGGGAACCTAGCGTCGTACTAAAATTTCCTGCTTGTTAACCGAGCTGGAACTGGACAACCCCAGGCAACCCTGTGGGCCCGCCAGCGCCCGGAGGTTCCGGGAACGATACGCGAGGACCCGATGGCAGCCACACACGAGAGCAGTGCTCTCGGCCTGCTCGAGGACGAAATCCGCGAGCAGCTCGGCAATAAAGCACGATTCTCGGGAGGCCAGGCGGCCTCTCCACGCACGCTGGTCGACATCTTCGACGCGTCCGTCCGCTCCTACCCGGACGAGCTCGCGCTCGACGACGGCACGACCCGGCTCACCTACCGCGCGCTGGCGATCGAGGTCGAGCGGCTGCGCCGCGACCTGGGCGCGGCCGGCGTCGGCCTCGGCGACCGCGTGGGTGTCCGTGTCCCCTCCGGAACCAACGACCTCTACGTGGCGATCCTCGCCGTCCTCGCGGCCGGCGCCGCCTATGTCCCGGTGGACGCCGAGGACCCGGACGAGCGCGCCGAGCTGGTGTTCGGCGAGGCCGAGGTGCGGGCCGTCGTCGGCGCCGGGCACGAGCTGACCGTCCACGGCCGCAGCGAGGTCCCGGCCCGGCGGCCCGGTGTCGAGCACGACGCGTGGATCATCTTCACCTCCGGTTCCACCGGCAAGCCCAAGGGCGTCGCGGTCAGCCACCGCAGCGCCGCCGCGTTCGTGGACGCGGAGGCCGCGCTGTTCCTGGCCGACGACCCGATCGGTCCGGGTGACAGGGTCATGGCGGGCCTGTCGGTCGCCTTCGACGCGTCCTGCGAGGAGATGTGGCTCGCGTGGCGCTACGGCGCCTGTCTGGTGCCGGTCCCCCGCTCCCAGGTCCGCAGCGGCGCCGACCTCGGCCCCTGGCTGGTCGAGCAGGAGATCACCGTGGTCTCCACGGTCCCGACCCTCGCCTCCCTCTGGGAGCCCGAGGCCCTCAACGAAGTACGCCTGCTGATCTTCGGCGGCGAGGCCTGCCCGCCCGAGCTGGTGCACCGCCTGGTGACGGAGGGGCGCGAGGTCTGGAACACGTACGGGCCGACCGAGGCGACCGTCGTCGCCTGTGCCTCGCTGATGACCGGCGACGAGCCGATCCGTATCGGGCTGCCGCTGAACGGCTGGGAGCTGGCCGTGGTGGACGAGGCCGGCGAGCCCGTCCCGATGGGCGGCACCGGCCAGCTGGTGATCGGCGGGGTTGGCCTGGCCCGCTACCTCGACGTCGAGAAGGACGCGGAGAAGTACGCGCCCCTGGACTCGCTGGGCTGGGAGCGGGCGTACCGCAGTGGTGACCTGGTCAAGGCGGAGCCGGAGGGGCTGATCTTCCTCGGGCGCGCCGACGAGCAGATCAAGCTCGGCGGCCGCCGCATCGAGCTCGGCGAGGTGGACGCGGCCCTGCAGGCGCTGCCCGGCGTCGCGGGCGCGGCGGCCGCCGTGCGCACCGCGCGCAGCGGCAACCAGCTCCTGGTGGGCTATGTCGTCACCCAGGAGGGCTGGGACCACGCCACCGCGGTGGAGAAGCTGCGGGCCGAGCTGCCCGCCGCGCTGGTCCCGCTGATCGCCCCGGTCGAGGACCTGCCGACCCGCACCTCCGGCAAGGTCGACCGCAACGCCCTGCCCTGGCCGCTGGAGGGTCTGGAGACCACCGGCGGTCCGGCCGAGCAGCTGTACGGCACCGAGGCCTGGCTCGCGGAGCAGTGGACGGAAGTCCTCGGCATCCCCGTGGGCAGCGCCCGTGACGACTTCTTCGCGATCGGCGGCTCCAGCCTGGCCGCCGCCCTGCTGACCACCCGGCTGCGCACCCGCTACCCGAGCGCGGCCGTCCTCGACATCTACCAGCAGCCCACCCTGCGCAAGCTGGCCCGCCACCTGGAGGAGTCCTCCCAGGACGACGGCGCCCGGCGCACGATCGCCCCGGTACCCACCCGCGCCAAGGTGATCCAGACCCTGCTGCTCGTGCCCCTGTACACCCTCCTCGGGCTGCGCTGGACGGTGGCGCTGGCCGCCGCCGGGAACCTGCTGCCCGCCTACTCCTGGCTGCCGACCGCCCCCTGGTGGCTGATCGCCGCCGGTGCGCTGGCGCTGTTCAGCCCGCCCGGCCGCCTCGCGATCGCCGCGGGCGGCGCGCGGCTGCTGCTGCGGGGCGTGCAGCCCGGCCGCTACGAGCGCGGCGGGAGTGTGCATCTGCGGCTGTGGACGGCCGAGCGGCTGGCCGAGTTCAGCGGGGCCACCTCGCTGACCGGCTCCTGGCTGGAGCGGTACGCGCGGGCGCTGGGCGCCAAGGTCGGCCAGGACGTCGACCTGCACTCGCTGCCGCCGGTCACCGGCATGCTCAAGCTGGGCCGCGGCGCGGCCGTGGAGTCCGAGGTCGACCTGTCCGGCTGGTGGCTGGACGGCGACCGGCTGGAGATCGGCCAGGTCAAGGTCGGCGCGCACGCCGTCGTCGGCACCCGCAGCATGCTCTTCCCGGGCGCCCGCGTGGGCAAGCGGGCCGAGGTGGCCCCCGGCTCGGCGGTCACCGGTCAGATCCCCACCGGTCAGCGCTGGGCCGGCGCGCCCGCCGTCAAGCTGGGCAAGGCCAAGCGGAACTGGCCCAAGGAGCGCCCGCAGAAGGGCACGTACTGGCGCGTGATGTACGGCCTGACCGGCCTCGCGCTGACCGCGCTGCCGCTGCTGGCGGGCGGAGCCGCGTTCCTCGTGGCGCAGGCTCTCATCGACGCGGACGCGCCCGTGAAGGGTGCCGCGCTCGCCCTCGTCCCGGCCACGCTGGCCTTCGGTCTGGCGTACGCGCTGCTGATCCTGATCGGCGTACGGCTGCTGAGCCTGGGTCTGCGGGAGGGCACGCACCCGACGCACAGCCGGATCGGCTGGCAGGCCTGGACGGTCACGCAGCTGATGGACCGCTCCCGCGAGACCCTCTTCCCGCTGTACGCCGGGCTGGTCACGCCGGTGTGGCTGCGGCTGCTCGGCATGCGCATCGGGCGCGGCGCCGAGGTCTCCACGGTCCTCGCGCTGCCGAGTCTGACCACGGTCGGCGAGGGCGCGTTCCTGGCCGACGACACCCTGACCGCCCCGTACGAACTGGGTGGCGGCTGGATGACGATCGGGCGCGCGGAGATCGGGCGGCGGGCGTTCCTGGGCAACTCCGGGATGACCGCGCCGGGTCGCAGCGTGCCGGACGGCGGCCTGGTGGGCGTGCTGTCGGCGACGCCGAAGAAGGCGAAGAAGGGCAGCTCGTACCTGGGTCTGCCGCCGGTGAAGCTGCCGCGCAACACCTCGGCCGGCGACCAGAGCCGGACGTACGACCCGCCGGCCCGGCTGCTGTGGGCGCGCGGTCTGGTGGAGCTGTGCCGGATCGTGCCGGTGTTCTGCTCGGCCGCGCTGGCCGCCGGCACCGTGGCGCTGCTGTGCCTCCTCGGCCCCTGGGCCGCGCTGCTGTCCGGCCTGGTGCTGCTCGCCGCCGGTGCGGCGGCCGGGCTCCTGTCGATCGTCGCCAAGTGGCTGCTGGTGGGCCGCCACCACACCGGTGAGCACCCGCTGTGGAGCGGCTACGTGTGGCGCAACGAGCTCGCGGACACCTTCGTCGAGGTCGTGGCCGTGCCCTGGCTGGCCGGTTCCGTACCGGGCACGCCGGTGCTGACCGCGTGGCTGCGCGGTCTCGGCGCGAACATCGGCAAGGGCGTCTGGGTGGAGAGCTACTGGCTGCCCGAGACCGACCTGGTGACCCTGGAGGACGCGACCACCGTGAACCGTGGCTGCGTCCTGCAGACTCACCTCTTCCACGACCGGATCTTGCGGACGGATACTGTTGTTCTCCGTGAGGGCGCCACGCTGGGCCCTGGCGGGATCGTGCTGCCCGGCAGCACGATCGGGGCCCGCACCACGCTGGGTCCCGCGTCGCTCGTCATGGCCTCGGAGTCCGTCCCGGACGACACCCGCTGGCTGGGCAACCCGATCGAGGCATGGCGCCCCTGAGCGCGGGTCACTCGGAGTCGGTGAGCGAGGCACCGACGGCACCGAGTGGCAGCGCAGCGCAGGGAGCAGAAGCGGCAGTGGCAGTTCAGCAGTCAGTGGGTCCGGACCCGTACTTCCCGGCCAACGGCGATGCCCGTTACCGGGTGCACCGCTACGAACTCACGCTGGACTACCGCCCTGGCCCCAACCGCCTGGCGGGGGCGGCCCGGATCAACGCCATAGCGGGCCGTTCCCCCCTGCCCGAACTCCAGTTGAACCTGGCCGACTTCAAGATCGGCCGGGTCCGGGTCGACGGCCGGCAGGCGCACTACACGCACCGCGGCGGCCGGCTCCGGGTGCGCCCGGCCAAGCCGGTGCGACCGGGCGCGGCCTTCACCGTCGAGGTGCACTGGGCGGGCAACCCCAAGCCGGTGAACAGCCCCTGGGGCGGCCTCGGCTGGGAGGAACTGGAGGACGGAGCGCTGGTGGCGAGCCAGCCGATCGGCGCGCCGTCCTGGTACCCGTGCAACGACCGGCCCGCCGACAAGGCCTCGTACCAGATCTCGATCACCACACCGTCCGCGTACGCGGTGGTGGCGGGCGGCCGGCTGCTGACCCGCACGACGAGGGCGTCGACGACCACCTGGGTCTACGAGCAGGCCGCACCGACCTCCAGCTATCTGGTGGGCCTGGCGATCGGCAAGTACGAGACCGTGCTGCTGGGCGACCCGGGTCCTGGCGGGGTGCCGCAGCACGGGCACATCCCGGCGCACCTGCTCCCGCAGTTCTCCCGGGACTTCGCGCGGCAGCCGCAGATGATGGAGCTGTTCCAGGAGCTGTTCGGGCCCTACCCGTTCGACGAGTACGCGGTGGTGGTGACGGACGAGGAGCTCGATGTCCCCGTCGAGGCACAGGGGTTGTCGCTGTTCGGCGCCAACCACGTGGACGGGGCGAGGGGTTCGGAGCGGCTGGTCGCGCACGAGCTGGCCCACCAGTGGTTCGGCAACAGCGTGTCCATCGCGGACTGGCGGCACATCTGGCTCAACGAGGGCTTCGCCAAGTACGCCGAGTGGCTGTGGTCGGAGCGCTCCGGCGGGCCCGGCGCACAGCAACTGGCCGCCGCCGCGCACCGGTTGGTGGCCTCGCTGCCGAAGGACCTGCGGCTGTCGGACCCGGGCCGCAAGTCGATGTTCGACGACCGGCTCTACGAGCGCGGCGGCCTGACCCTGCACGCGCTGCGCTGCGCGCTGGGCGACGACGCGTTCTTCCGCATGCTGCGCGGCTGGGTCGCGCTGCACCGGGGCGGCTCGGTGACGACGGCGACCTTCGCGGCCCACGCGGCGCGCTACGCGAGCGAGCCGCTGGACGACGTGTTCGCCGCGTGGGTGCACGGCACGCGGCTGCCCCCGCTGCCGCGGCTGCCGCGGCTGGAGAGCCGGATACCGGCCCGGCCGACCCATCCGCCGACCAACGCGGAACCGGCGTAGGGCCGTCCGGCGGATCGGCGGTCCAGGGTTCGGCGGGCAGAATGGGGCGCATGTCCCGACGCACCTCGCACCCCCGACGGCAGCGGTCCGCCGCCCCGGCCCGCCCCGCCGCCTGCCCGTGCGGTCTTCAGGAGCCGTACGACTCCTGCTGTGGCCGCTTCCACCGGGGCGAGGCCGCGGCGCCGACCGCCGAGGCCCTGATGCGGTCGCGCTACAGCGCCTTCGTGATGCTCGACGAGGAGTACCTGCGGGGCACTTGGCACCCGCGCACCCGTCCGGCCCGGCTCGATCTCGACCCCGCCATGCGCTGGACCGGCCTGGAGATCCTGGGGACGGCGGACGGTACGGCCTTCCACTCCGCCGGGACCGTGACGTTCCGGGCGTCGTTCAAGGGCGGGTCGCTGCACGAGCGCAGCCGGTTCGAGCGGGTCGACGGGGCCTGGGTGTACGTGGACGGGGAGTTCCTCGACTGATCCCGCTGTCCGGGCAGCCGGCCTCCAACTAGGGCGCCAGGATGTCCAGTTCGTGCAGCGCGCCCACCGTGATCTCGCGGGTCAGCGATTCCGCGCGGGCCGCGTCGCCCTCGCGGACGGCCTCGGCGACCTGGACGTGGAGGGTGACGGCGGCCGGGTCAGGGTCCTCGAACATGACCTCGTGGTGGGTGCGCCCCGCGAGGACCTCGGCGACGACGTCTCCGAGGCGGGCGAACATCTCGTTGCCGGACGCGGCGAGGATCACCCGGTGGAAGGCCACGTCGTGGACGAGGTAGTCCTCCAGCTTGTGGCCGCGCGAGTTGGCGACCATGCCGATCGCACACTCGGTGAGTTCCGCGCACTGCTCCGCGGTGGCGAACTTCGCGGCCAGGCCCGCCGCGACCGGCTCGATCGCCGAGCGCAGCACGGTCAGTGAACGCAGCTGGTGGGGGCGGTCGGCGCCGGCCAGCCGCCAGCGGATGACCTGCGGGTCGTAGACGTTCCACTCGGCCTTGGGGCGCACCGTGACGCCCACCCGTCGGCGTGACGCGACCAGGTGCATGGACTCCAGCACCCGGACCGCCTCCCGCATCACCGACCGTGAGACGTCGAACCGCTGCGCCAGCTCGTCCGTGCGCAGAACGCTGCCCGGTGGGTACTCGCCGGCGGTGATGGCGGGACCGAGGGTGTCCAGTACTCGGCCGTGCAGGCCCCGGCCCGTGGTGCTCATGCACTCAGCGTACGGGCCGCGTCACGGAACCAAAAAGTCAGACTTATTTGTCACAGACTCTTGAATTCGTCGTACCTAATCGGTTTCATCGTGGTCGACGCCGGTTGGCGTCCAGATGTCGAAGAAGACACGAGGAAGACAGCGAGGTAGCGATGAGCGCCCCCCACGTCGTCGTGGTCATGGGTGTCGCGGGCACCGGCAAGACCACCATCGGTCCCCTGCTCGCGGCGCGCCTCGGCGTCCCGTACGCCGAGGGCGACGACTTCCACCCGCCGGCCAACATCGCCAAGATGTCGGCCGGTCACCCGCTCGACGACGACGACCGGTGGCCGTGGCTGGACGCCATCGGCACCTGGGCGCACGGCCGGGCCGGGCTCGGCGGGGTGGTCAGCAGCTCGGCGCTGAAGCGCGCGTACCGCGACCGGCTGCGCGCCGCCGCCCCCGATGTCGTCTTCGTGCACCTCACCGGTGACCGCGCCCTCATCGAGGACCGGATGTCGCACCGGCAGGGCCACTTCATGCCGACCGCGCTGCTCGACTCCCAGTTCGCCACGCTCCAGCCGCTCCAGGCGGGCGAGGCGGGGGTCGCGGTGGACGTCACCGGCAGCCCCGAGGAGATCACCGAACGGGCCGTACGGGCCCTGTCCGCCCTCCCTGAACCCACCACCCCGTAACCCCGAGGGAAACCACCGTGACCAGACTCAGCGTCGAGTTGTTGGCAGCGGACGCCCCCGAGCCGATCACCTCGGCCGGACACGCTCAGCTCGGCATCGCCGTCCTGGTGGGCATCGCCGTCATCGTCGTGCTCATCACCCTGTTCAAACTGCACGCCTTCCTGTCCCTGACCATCGGCTCGCTGGTGCTCGGCGCCGTCGCGGGCGCCCCGCTGGACAAGGTCATCACCAGCTTCACCACCGGGCTCGGCTCCACGGTCGCGAGCGTGGGCGTGCTGATCGCGCTGGGCGCGATCCTCGGCAAGCTGCTGGCCGACTCCGGCGGCGCGGACCAGATCGTCGACACGATCCTCGCGAAGGCGAGCGGGCGGGCGATGCCGTGGGCGATGGTGCTGATCGCCTCGGTGATCGGGCTGCCGCTCTTCTTCGAGGTCGGCATCGTGCTGCTGATCCCGGTCGTGCTGATCGTCGCCAAGCGCGGCAACTACTCGCTGATGCGCATCGGCATCCCGGCGCTGGCCGGCCTGTCCGTGATGCACGGCCTGATCCCGCCGCACCCCGGCCCGCTGGTCGCGATCGACGCGGTCCACGCCAACCTGGGCGTGACGCTGGCGCTGGGCATCCTGGTCGCCATCCCGACGGTGATCATCGCCGGTCCGCTGTTCTCGAAGGTCGCCGCCCGCTGGGTGGACGTCCCGGTGCCCGACCGGATGCTGCCGCCGCGCGCCTCCGAGGAGCTGAAGGGGCGCCCGAGCTTCGGCGCCACCCTGGCCACTGTCCTGCTGCCGGTCGTGCTGATGCTGTCCAAGGCGCTGGTCGACATCGTCGTGGACGACCCCGACAACCGCACCCAGCGCGTCTTCGACGTCATCGGCTCCCCGCTGATCGCCCTGCTCGCCGCCGTGATCGTCGCCATCTTCACGCTGGGCCGGCCCGCCGGGTTCACCAAGGAGCGGATCACCGAGACCGTCGACAAGGGTCTGATGCCCATTGCGGGCATCCTGCTGATCGTCGCCGCGGGCGGCGGTTTCAAGCAGACGCTGATCGACTCGGGTGTCGGCCAGATGATCCTGGACATCTCCAAGGACTGGTCGATCCCCGCGCTGCTGCTCGCCTGGCTGATCGCGGTGGGCATCCGTCTGGCGACCGGTTCGGCGACGGTCGCGACGGTCTCGGCGGCCGGTCTGGTCGCCCCGCTCGCGGCCGACATGTCGACCGCCCACACCGCCCTGCTGGTCCTGGCCATCGGCGCCGGCTCGCTCTTCTTCAGCCATGTCAACGACGCCGGATTCTGGCTGGTGAAGGAGTACTTCGGGCTGAGCGTCGGCCAGACGCTCAAGACCTGGTCCGTCATGGAGACGATCATCTCGGTGGTCGCCGGCGGCCTGGTCCTGCTCCTCTCACTGATCATCTAGCGGTACGGACACAGGAGTACGGCAATGAGTCACCCCCTGTTCGACATCAGCGGCCGCACGGCCCTGGTCACCGGCTCCAGCCGGGGTATCGGCCTCGCCCTCGCCCGGGGTCTCGCGGAGGCGGGCTGCACGGTGGTCCTCAACGGACGGGACGCCGACCGGCTCACCAAGGCGGCGGCCGACCTGCCCGGTGACGTCCACACCGCCGTCTTCGACGTGACCGACGGCCCCTCGGTGGCCGCCGGCATCGCGGACATCGAGGAGCGGGTCGGCCCGCTGGACATCCTGGTGAACAACGCGGGCATGCAACTGCGCGCCCCGCTCCTGGAGTTCACCGACTCCGACTGGCACCGCATCATCGACACCAACCTCACCAGCGCGTTCCTGGTCGGCCGCGAGGCGGCCCGCCGGATGACGGAGCGCGGCCACGGGAAGATCGTCAACATCTGCTCGCTGCAGAGCGAGGTGGTCCGCCCGGGCATCGCGCCCTACTCGGCCACCAAGGGCGCGCTGAAGATGCTCACCAAGGGCATGTGTGCCGACTGGGGCCCGAGCGGCGTGCAGGTCAACGGCCTGGGTCCGGGCTACATCGAGACGGAACTGACCCAACCCCTGGTCCAGGACGAGGAGTTCAGCGCCTGGGTGCGCCGCCGGACCCCGGCCGGCCGCTGGGGCACCACCGAGGACCTGGTCGGCGGGGTGCTCTTCCTCGCCTCCCCCGCCGCGGACTTCGTCAGCGGCCAGATCCTGTACGTCGACGGCGGCATGACGAGCGTGCTGTGAAGGGACCCCGAGAGATGTTCGGTTGCGTCATCCACGGTCAGGGCGACCTGCGCGTCGAGGAGTTGCCGGTTCCCGAGCCCGGCCCCGGGCAGGCGCTGGTCGCCGTCCGCTACGGCGGGGTCTGCGGCTCCGACCTGCACTACTGGCGGCACGGCGGGGTCGGCGACTTCCGCCTCAAGGAGCCGATGCTGCTGGGCCACGAGGTGGTGGGCACGGTCCTCGCGTACGGCTCCCCCGACTCCTCAAGTCCCGCCGCCGGTACGGCCGTTGCCGTACACCCGGCGACCCCGTGCGGTGTCTGCCCGGAGTGCGCGGCCGGGCGCCGGAACGTCTGCCGGGACACCCGCTACCTCGGCAGCGCGGCCCGCTTCCCGCACGTACAGGGCGGCTTCGCGGCCCAAGTGGTGGTCCCCGCCGACCAGTTGAGGCCGCTACCGGAGGACCTGGACCTGCGCCGGGCGGCCCTCGCCGAACCCCTGTCGGTCGCCCTGCACGCCGTGCGCCGGGCCGGGGACGTCGAGGGCAGGCACGTCCTCGTCACCGGCGCCGGGCCCATCGGATGCCTGGTCGTCGCGGCGGCGAAGGCGGCCGGTGCCGCCCGGGTGACGGCCACCGACATCCTCCCGGCCGCCCTGGAGTACGCCAGGCACGCCGGCGCCGACACCCTCGTACGGGCCGACGACCCGGACGACACCGGGTGGCCGGACGAGGTCGATGTGGCCGTGGAGGCGTCCGGGGTGGCCGCGGGTCTGGACACGTGTCTGCGGCTGGTGCGGCGCGGTGGGGTCGTCGTGCAGCTCGGGATGCTGCCGCCGGGGCCGAGTCCGTTCGCCGGGAACCTGGTCGTGAGCCGGGAGATCGAGCTGCGCGGGGCGTTCCGCTTCGACGGCGAGTTCGACGAGGCGCTGCGTCTGCTGGCCGCCGAGCCGGCGTTCGACGCGCTGGTCAGCGCGGTGGTACCGGTCCGGGAGGCGGAGTCGGCCTTCGAACTGGCCGCCGACCGCGCCCGGTCCTGCAAGGTCCTGCTGGACTTCGGGGCGTGATTCGGGGCCTGATTCGGCTTCCCCCGGGGGCGCACTCGGCCTCATCATGAGGGGACCCCCGGGGTGACTCCCGGGGGGTAACCGTGTCGGGGGGCATGATGGCGGTTTCCCTCGGGGTGCGTGTCTCGGGGCTGCTCCTGGTCGGAGCCGTGGCGGTGGCCGTGGCCGCCGTGACCAGTGACGGAAGTGGTTCCGCGGACAGAGGGGGCGGCGACACCACGACCGTCTCCGCAGGACCGTCCGACGGCGGCCCGGGCGACCGCACTCCGGCACCGAGCGGCTCCGGCACCCCCGTACGGCCCTCGCCCGCCGGCGCGGCGAGCGCGACGGCGATTCCGGGCCCCACCACCCACCACAGCCGCACACCCGCGCCGTCGCACCCCGCCGCCGCGCCCTCGCCCACGCGCAAGGTGGTCCTCCAGGCTCCCGCGTGGCTCCCGCCGGGCCCTCGCTCGCCCGACGAGGACGGCATCGTCGACCCCTCCGGCGTGTACGACCGGCTCACCGCGCCCGACCAGTGCCGGGCCGGGCTCGACCTGATCCCCCAGGCGACGGATCCGCAGTGGCGGCTGCTGCGCGGTCTCGCCTCCGCCTGTCTGGCCGTGCAGGGCGGCCGGGGCGGCAGCTGGGACACGGCCGCCCAGGACTACGCGGCCCTGGCGGGCACGGCCGACACCTGCAAGGGGCGGGCCGCCTACGCCGTACTCGGCGGGCTGCTGGACTTCCACCGGCGGCACCCGGCCGCGACCGTGCGGCTGAAGGCCTCGGAGGGCGCGGCACCCGCGTGCACGTACGAGGTCTCGGGGACGGAGACCGGCGGTGACGGCGAGGTGCTGCCGGGCGAGATGGTCGGGATCGAACTGCGCGGGACGTACTTCGAGCACGTCGAACTGCTGCGGTACGGCAGCCTGTTCATCGGCGGCGCGCAGGTGCCGGGGCCGCTCGTGACGGTGTCGCAGTCGGGCGACAAGCTGGTGCTGGCGGCCGTGGTGCCGGGGTTCGACGGCTACCCGCGGAAGGTGGACGTGGTGGTCCGGTACGGCGACACCGAGGCGCGGCTGCCGGACGCCTTCACCGTGGTCTCCCCCGGCGGAGTCCCGTCCGTCGGTCCGGATCCGTCGTCAGGGTCGCCACAGGGGATGTTCCCGGTCCGCCCACTCCCGGCTCACCGAGCCCGTCCGTAGGCCCCGGCGGGCCTCCGGGTCGCCGAGGGCCATGCCGATGTGGCCGCCCAGGACGATGCCGATGGTGAGGGCGAGCCAGTCGTGGACGAAGGTGGCGCTGGTGCGCCACTGGATCGGCGTGAGGTGGGTGAACCACATCAGCAGGCCGGTGCCGAGCATCACCAGGGTCGCGCCGGCGATCCAGGCCGCGTAGACCTTCTGCCCGGCGTTGAACTTGGCGGCCGGACGCACCGAGCGCCGCTTGTCGCGGTGCAGGGCCGCGCGCAGCCAGGTCCGGTCGTGCGGGCCGAAGCGGTTGAGGTGGCCGAGGTCGGCGCGGAAGGCGCGGGAGACCAGGCCCACCAGGAGGGGTACGGGCAGCGCGACCCCGGCCAACTCGTGGACGCGCACCACCAGTTCGCGGCGGCCGACCAGTTCGGCGAACTCGGGGATGTAGAGGAAGGCCGCCGTCACCACGCACACGCCCATCAGCGCGGCCGTCGTGCGGTGCACCCAGCGCTGCGCGGGGCCGAACCGGCGGACGTCGGCGGACGGCGGCGCGGCCGTGTCAGGTCGTAGGGTCATCGTCCCGTCCGTTCGAACGGCCGACCCAGGCGTCGACGTCGTATCCGCGCTCTTCCCAGTAGCCCGGCCGCACGTCCTCGGTGACGGTGATGCCGGACAGCCACTTGGCGGACTTGTAGAAGTACATCGGCGCCACGTAGAGGCGGACCGGGCCGCCGTGGTTGTGGCCGATGTCCTTGTCCTGCATCCGCAGCGCGACCAGGATGTCGGAGCGCCGGGCCTGGTCGAGGGTGAGGCTCTCGGTGTAGGCGCCGTCGAAGCAGCTGAAGCGCACCGCCCCGGCCTTGGCGCGCACGCCCGCGGCGTCCAGCAGCCGGGACAGCCGCACCCCTTCGAACGGCGTGTCCGGGACCCGCCAGCCGGTGACGCACTGGACGTCCTTGACCAGCCGGGTCTGCGGCAGCGCGCGCAGGTCGTCGAGCGTGTACGTCTTCGGGGTGTCGACGAGCCCGTCGACGGTGAGGCGGTAGTTCGTGGCGTTCTTGTGCGGCACGGACGAGGTGACCGAGTAGTAGCGGAAGCCGCCGCCGTTGGGGAGCAGTCCGGTCAGGCCGGTGGGGTCCTTCTCGGCCGCGCTGCCGAGGAAGCCCTCCAGGCCGCGCTGGAGGGTGGGCGCGGTGATCACGCCGAGGGCGCCGAGACCGATGGTGCCGAGCAGGACCCGGCGCCCGATCGGGGTACCGCGCTCCTCGGGAGGCTCCGATGCCCTGGGCACCTCGGGTTGTTCGGGGTTCACTCACCCATTCGAACACCCGCGACCCCTGCGGGGCGAGGAATCGCGGGTGCTCGTCAGAGTTCCGTAATGAGTTCTTACCGGTCTCTCAGAACCGGGACCGGAATCCGAAGGTCCACCGGGACCGGCCTGCGCAGACCTGCCGGAACCGGAATCCGAACACCTACGGGGTCTCGCTCGCCGCCTTGTCCAGCTGGAACGCCTCGTTGCCCAGGCCGATGCGGGCGTGCTGCTCGGGGGCGCGGGAGCGCAGGATCAGGCCCTGGACCAGGCCGACGACCAGGGCGAGGCCGATGATGCCGGGCAGCACCCAGCTCAGGGACGAGTCGGGGCCCGCGCCGACCAGGACGTCGAAGTCCTTGATGGTGTAGCCGGCGATCACCAGCAGGGCGACGGCGGCGAGCGCGGAGGTGACCAGGCGCCAGGCCTGGGCGCCCAGGGCCCCGCGGCGGGCGAAGAAGACGATGACCGACACGGAGGCGGCGGCCATCAGCACGATCACGCCGAGGGCGCCGATGTTGCCGAACCAGGTGAACAGGTGCAGGACGGGCTCGGTCGGGTCGCCGGTGGGCTTGTCGTCGGCGATCGCGAAGACGATCACGATGACCGCCGCAACGGCCGTCTGCAGCAGGGAGCCGGTGCCGGGCGCGCCGCTGGTGCCCGTGGTGCGGCCGAAGGTGCGCGGCAGCAGGCCCTCGCGGCCCATGGCGAAGGTGTAGCGGGCGACGACGTTGTGGAAGCTGAGCAGGGCGGCGAACATGCCGGTCACGAAGAGGATGTGCAGCGCGTCGGTGAAGGTGCCGCCGAGCCGGGCGTCGGTCAGCGTGAAGAGCATCCCGGCGCTCTCCTTCTGGGCCACCCCGACGACCTGGGAGGGTCCCGCGGCGACGGTCAGCGCCCAGCTGCTGACGGCGAAGAAGACGGCGACGCCGCCGACCGCGAGGAACATCACGCGCGGCACCAGGATGTGCGGCCGGCTGGTCTCCTCCGCGTACACCGGGGCCTGCTCGAAGCCGAGGAAGGCCGCGATGCAGAAGCAGAGGGCAGTGCCGACGCCGGCGCCGCTGAGCGTGTCCGGGTTGAAGGCGTGCAGCGACAGGCCCTCCTTGGCCGGGTCGCCGATCGCCGCGATGTCGAAGATCACCACGAGGGCCACCTCGACGACCAGCAGGATGCCCAGCACGCGCGCGTTGACGTCGATCTTCAGCCAGCCGAGCGCGCCGACGACGGCCACGGCGACCAGCGCCGGTATCCACCAGGCGACGGTCAGGTCGGCGTAGGTGTCGAAGAGCCCGGAGACCTCGAAGCCGAAGATCCCGTAGATGCCGACCTGGAGGGCGTTGTAGGCGACCAGGGCCACCAGGGCGGCGCCCGCTCCGGCGGTGCCGCCCAGGCCCCGGGAGATGTACGCGTAGAAGGCGCCGGCGTTGTGGACGTGCCGGCTCATCTCGGCGTAGCCGACGCTGAAGAGGATCAGCACCACGCCGAGGAGGACGAAGAGGAGCGGTTGGCCGACGATGCCCATCACCGCGAATGTGGTGGGCATGACACCGGCGACCACCATGAGGGGGGCGGTCGCGGCGAGCACGGAGAGCAGCAGGCCTCCCGTGCCGAGGCGGTCGGCGCGCAGGGCGCGCTCCTGCCCCTTGAACGTACTGATGCCGTCGGCGGCGGATCTGCTCGCGCTGGAACTGCCCGTGGTCATCGAGATTGCGTCCTTAGGTCGAAGTCGGGGGATGTCACACCGAGCCGAGCGCCCGGTCGCGCGCGGCTCGGAAGGCGGAGAGGGGATCGCGGTCGGGGTAGGACCACGGGGCCGTGGTGGGGTGCTCGCCGATGCGGTGGAACAGGGCGGTGGCCTCGGCGCCGCGGCCCTCGCAGACCTTGGCGTGGGCGAGGAAGTTGAGGTCGACCAGGCGGCGCGGGTGGCCCTCCTGCTCCCACTCCAGCCACCAGTCGAAGGCGGCCTTCATCACCTGCCGAGCCCGGCGCCCGCTCCAGTGGCCCGAGGCAACCGGATCGGCCGGTTCGTGCCCGGCGAGGGCGAGTACGCGGTAGCGCTCGGCGTGCGCGATCACCGGCAGGATCGCCAGCGGTGAGTCGGCGGGGGCCTGCTCGGCGGCCCAGTTGGCGAAGTCGTAGACCTCGTGCAGCGGGTCGGGGCCCGCTGTGGCGCGGCGCTCGGCGAGGCGGGCGACCATCAGGTGGTGGCCGTAGTGGTGGTCGGCGTGCCGGCTGCGGACCTCGTCGAAGAGCTGCTCGGTCTCCTCGTCGGTGCCTCCCGCGCAGGCCAGCATGAGCAGGCCGAGCCAGGGAGTGGGGTCGGCGGGGGCGAGGGCGACGGCGTCCCGGCAGGCCTGCTGGGCCTTGGCGAGCTTCTCCTTGCCCAGCAGGGCACGCTGCACCAGGGAGAGCGCGAGCAGGACGGCGGCGTCGCCGGAGTCCGGTTCGGCCAGCAGCCAGTCCCGGGACCAGGCGGCGCTGTAGGACTCCAGGGCGAGGACGGTGACGCGGTGGCCGCGGCGGTCCCAGTCGTCGCCCGTCTGGACCAGCAGGGAGCGGGCGGCCTGCCAGCGGCCCTGGGCCAACGAGGCACGGGTGGCGACGAGTTCGGCGTCGTCGAGGGCCGCGTCCAGTGCCTGGGCCGCGCGCTTGCGGCCCCGACCGAGGGGTGGCGGGGGTGGAGACACCGCGGGACTTCCTCACGCGACGCGCTCGTCGTCAAGGTTTCGGATTGCCGTCAACTGATCACGCACAGCAAACCGGGAGCCAATGCTTTCCGTCAAGTGCCGAGCTTTTGTAACCTCCGTCAACTACCGCCACAGAAGGGGCACTTGTGGTTCACCGTTCCACCACATAACCACGTCAGCGCCACATTGCCGGTCATCCGTGTGGCGTACGCCATGGCGTATCACGCGTCCACGCCGCACCATGGCAAAACGGTCATGCCGCGACCTTCGCCCGCGACCGGGCACCGTGACCGAGACAACTCCCCGTTTCCGGGTACTCGCAGGGGCACACCGCCCGCGGGGACGCTACAGTCGGCCACTACGCAGCCCGTGGCCCGACCGAATCCATCGAGGTACGCAGCGTGTCGCTTCTGGTTCTGATTCTCGCCGTGAGTGCGGCCTGTTGCCTCGGCTTCGGGTTCGTGCTCCAGCAGAACGCGGCCCAGCAGGCACCGCTCAGCGACTTCCTGTCGCCGCGGCTGCTCCTCGACCTGATGAAGGTGCCGCGCTGGCTGGGCGGCATCGGCCTGATGGTGGCCGGCATGGTCCTGGGCGCGATCGCGCTGGGCCAGGGCGAGGTCTCCCTGGTGGAGCCCCTGCTCGCCACGAACCTGCTGTTCGCCCTCACCCTCTCCCGCAGGCAGACCAGACAGCCGCTGGGCCGGCAGGGCTGGGCCGGACTCGCCCTGCTCGCGGGCGGCGTCACCGCCTTCATCGTGGCGGGCGAGCCGCGCGGCGGCTCCGCGGTCAGCGACCCGATGCGGCACTGGCTGATCATCGGTGCGATGCTGGGCCTGGCCCTCCTGCTCACCACCTACGCCAAGCGCTCCCGCCTCAGCTCGGGCCCGGTCCTGCTGTCCCTGGCCGCGGGCGTCCTCTACGGCGTCCAGGACGCCCTCACCCGGGTGACCGGCCAGCGCTTCTCCGAGGGCGGCCTGATGGAGGCACTGACCGGCTGGCAGCCCTACGCCGTGCTCGCGCTCGGCGTCACGGGCCTGGTCCTGGTCCAGAGCGCCTTCGAGACGGCGTCCCTGCGCATGTCGCTGCCCGCCCTGACCGCGGCCCAGCCGCTGGCCGGCATCATCTGCGGGGTCGGCTTCCTCGGCGACCGGCTGCGCACCGACACCGGCGCGCTGGCCTGGGAGGCGGCGGGACTCGCGGCGATCGTCGTGGGCATCGTCCTGCTCGGTCTGCACCCGGCGATGCCGAGCGGCGCGGGCAAGCCGGAGCGGGTACGGGACCTGCAGCCGAACTGACGGCCGCCGGCGCTCCGACGCCTGCTTGGATGGCCGTATGAACCCTGCTGACGAGATCCTCGACATCGTCGACGAGCACGACCGGGTCATCGGGCAGTCCCCCCGCGGCGTGGCCTACGCCGAGGGCCTGCGCCATCGCTGCGTCTTCATCCAGGCGCGGGACGCCGAGGGCCGGCTCTTCGTCCACCGCCGCACCCCCGTCAAGCTGGTCTTCCCCTCCCTCTACGACATGTTCGTGGGCGGGGTGGTCGGCGCGGGCGAGTCCTACGACACCGCCGCCCTCCGCGAGGCGGAGGAGGAACTGGGAGTCTCCGGCCTGCCCGCCCCCGAGTTCCTCTTCAAGTTCCTCTACGACAACGGCGCCGGCCAGAGCTGGTGGTCCGCGGTCTACGAGGTCCGCTGCGAGCTGCCGGTCAGCCCGCAGGTGGAAGAGGTGGCCTGGCACGACTTCCTGCCGGACGAGGAGGTCGAGCGCCGGCTGACGGAGTGGGAGTGGGTGCCGGACGGGCTGGCCGCGTACGAGCGCCTGAGGGCGTTCCGGGCCGCCCGATGACGGCGGTCGTGCCGCCGGGAAGCCGCCCGATACAGTCCACACCGTGATCGAATTCGCACGGAACGTCCGGCTGTGGTTCGCCCCGCGAGAGGTCCGCGAGGAGGGCCACACCCCCGACTACCGGTTCTCGCTGGCGAACGAGCGGACCTTCCTGGCCTGGCTGCGCACCGCCCTCGCGCTGATCGGCGGCGGCTTCGCCGTGGACCAGTTCCTGCCGGACCTGCGCTGGGGCTGGCGGGTCGGCCTCGCCCTCGCGCTGCTCGCGGCCGGCGTCCTGTGCTCCCTGCGCGCGGTCAACCACTGGGTGCGCTGCGAGCGCGCGATGCGCCGCGACGAGGACCTCCCAGTGTCCCGCTTCCCGGCCCTGCTGAGCGTGGTCGTCGCCGTCGTGGCCATCGTGATGGTCGTGGTCGTGCTGGCGGGGTGGGAGGGATGAGCTCCGCCGAAAGCCGCGACCCGGGGCTCCAGCCGGAGCGGACCAGACTTGCCTGGCGGCGTACGACGCTGTCGGGCTCCGTGGTCGCCGTGCTCGCCATGAAGACGGCACTGCACGGCGGCGCCTCCGTATCCGGCGTCGTCGCCTGTGCCGCGTGCTGCGGCCTGTGGTTGGGCTTCCTGCTCGTCGCCCACCGGCGCATCCGGGTTCTCGCGGCCGGTGACGCGCCACCGGTGCTCGTGCCGCTGCAGGCGACCATGGCGGTCCTGTGCACGGTGGCCATGGCGATGTGCGGGGCGGTGCTGGTCTTCTAGGCGCTGATCTCTAGGGCGCGTCCGGGGTATCCCCCGTAGCCTCGCCCTCGCCTTCTCCCGCGCCCTCCGCCTCCCAGTCCACCGTCACCACGATCTTCCCCCGCGTCCGCCCCTCCTGGTTCAGCCGGTACGCGTCCGCCGCCCGCTCCAGCGGGAACGTCTCCGACACATGCACGGACACCACGCCCTGTTCCGCCAGTTCGGTCAGCCGTGCCAGGTCCTCGGCGTCCGGGCGGACCCAGCAGTACCGGCCGCCGTAGCCGACGACCTCGCCGTCGGCGATCGACGCGAGGCGGCCCTCGGGGGCGAGCAGGACGGCCGAGTCCTTGAGCGCCTCGCCGCCGACGGTGTCGAACACTGCGTCCACGCCTTCCGGCGCCAGCCCGCGCACCCGCTCCACCAGCCCCTCCCCGTACGTCACGGGTTCGGCGCCCAGTCCGCGCACGAAGTCGTGGTTGCCCTCGCTCGCCGTGCCAATCACCCGCGCGCCGAGGTGCCGGGCGAGCTGGACGGCGATCGAGCCGACCCCACCGGCCGCCGCGTGGATCAGGACGGTCTCGCCACGCTTGACCTGCAGCGCCTTGAAGAGGACCTGGTAGGCGGTGAGCCCGACCAGCGGGAGCCCGGCCGCCTGTGCGAAGGAGAGGTTTCGGGGCTTGCGGGCGAGCGTGCGCACCGGCGCGGCGACGTACTCGGCGAAGGTGCCCCGGGAGAGGAAGTCCTCGCGGACGTAGCCGATGACCTCGTCGCCGACGGCGAACTCCGTGACGGATACGCCGGGTTGGACCACGACACCGGAGACGTCCCAGCCGATGACGACCGGGAAGACGGCGTCGAGCATGCCGTCGAGGTACCCCTCGCGGCACTTCCAGTCGACCGGGTTGACGGCCGCCGCGCAGACCTTGACCAGCACCGCGTCCGGGCCGACCTTGGGGTCGCGCACCTCTCCGTACTCCAGGACCTCGGGTCCGCCGTACCGGCTGTAGCTGATGCCCTTCATGCCACCGACCCTCCGGGGTACCCGGACGCCACGCAAGCGGGGTGCGCCGGATGCCCGGAAATGCGACGTTTGCATGGCAGCCTGTCCGTCGGCATCACCGGGCGCCCGGCACCACCCGTACATCCGCATCACCCCGCACGTCCGGATCACCCCGCACTCCGAAGGTGAGCACCATGACCACCCAGCACCTGGAACACACCTCCCACGCGCACGTCCACGGCCCGGGCTGCGGACACGCCGAGGTGCCGCACGAGGACCACGTCGACTACGCGCACGACGGCCATCTGCACCGCGAGCACGCCGGCCACTACGACGAGTGCGAGGCCGAGGGGCACGCGGCGCACGAGACGCACGAGCACCGGCACGGCGAGGGCTGCGGACACGCCAGCGTCCTGCACGGCGACCACGTCGACTACCTCCACGACGGCCACCGGCACGCCGCGCACGACGGGCACTGGGACGACCACTGACGCCCGACGTCCGACATCCCGGAATTGGCCCGGAATCACCCACCGACAGCTCCCCGCCGCACCGGCGGGGAGCTGTCGGCCTATCGTGGCCCCGATCACGTTGGCCGCAGCACACTGGACGACATACCGACCGGTCGGCATCATAGGACGGGTCCTGTTCACGCGCCGGTAAGGAGCCCCGATGAGTCCCGACCACCCGCCAGGTCTCGATCTCGACCGGTTGCGCGGACTGCTCGACCACGAGCGGCCCGGCCTGGTGCAGGGCCCTTTGACCGGCCGGCTGATCGAGGGCGGACGGTCGAACCTCACCTACGCGGTCTCGGACGGTACCTCGAAGTGGGTCGTGCGCCGGCCCCCGCTCGGCCATGTGCTGGCCACCGCGCACGACATGAAGCGCGAGCACCGGGTGATCAGCGCGCTGCACCCGACAGACGTGCCGGTACCGCGTCCGGTGCTGCTGTGCGAGGACACCGAGGTGCTCGGGGCGCCGTTCTACGTCATGGAGTTCGTGGCGGGCACCCCGTACCGCACGGCCGAGCAGCTCGCGCCGCTCGGTCCGGAGCGCACCCGGGGCGCGGTGCTGTCCCTGGTGGACACGCTCGTCGAGCTGCACGCGGTGGACCCCGCCGAGGTGGGCCTCGCGGACTTCGGCCGCCCGGAGGGCTTCCTGGACCGCCAACTGCGCCGCTGGGGCAAGCAGTTGGACGCCTCCCGCAACCGCGAGCTGGCCGGCATCGACGAGCTGCACGCGACGCTCGGCCGCCGACTGCCCGTCTCCCCCGCGCCGACGGTCGTGCACGGCGACTACCGCCTCGACAACGTCCTGATCGACGACAGCGACCGCATCACGGCGATCCTCGACTGGGAGATGTCGACGCTCGGCGACCCGCTCACCGACCTCGGCCTGCTGGTGATGTACAGCCTGCCGCTGGGCACGCCCGACTCGCCCGTCTCGACCACCGCCGAGGCCCCCGGACACCCGGCCCCGGCCGAGCTGATCGAGCGGTACGCCGAGCGCTCCGGGCGGGACGTGTCGGCGGTCTCCTGGTACACCGCGTTCGCCTGGTTCAAGCTCGCCGTGATCCTGGAGGGCATCCACTTCCGCTACACCCAGGGCCAGACGGTCGGCCGCGGCTTCGACCGCATCGGCGACCTGGTCCCCGTCTTCATCGAGCACGGCCTGACCACCCTTCAGGAAGGCTGATCCGCCATGGACTTCGCGTTCGACGCGCGCACCGAGGAACTGCGCGCCAAGCTGCTCGCCTTCATGGACGAGTACGTCTACCCGGCCGAGCCGGTCGCCGAGGAGCAGCGGGCCGCGCTCGCCTCCCCGTGGGACACCCCGGCCGTGGTCGAGGAGTTGAAGGCCGAGGCCCGCCGCCAGGGCCTGTGGAACCTCTTCCTGCCCGACGCGGAGTACGGCGCGGGCCTCACCAACCTCCAGTACGCCCCGCTCGCCGAAATCACCGGCCGCTCCCCGCACTTGGCGCCCACCGCGCTGAACTGCGCGGCGCCGGACACCGGCAACATGGAGGTGCTGGCCCAGTTCGCCGACGACGCGCAGAAGAAACAGTGGCTGGAGCCGCTGCTCGCCGGTGAGATCCGCTCCGCGTTCGCGATGACCGAGCCGGAGGTGGCCTCCTCGGACGCCACGAACATCACCACGCTGATCGAGCGCGATGGCGACGACTACGTCATCACGGGCCGCAAGTGGTACATCTCCGGGGCGATGAACCCGGACTGCAAGATCTTCATCGTGATGGGCAAGACCGACCCGGACGGCGCCGACCCCCGCCGCCAGCAGTCCATGGTCCTGGTCCCGCGCGACACCCCGGGCGTCACCATCAAGCGCGCCATGCAGGTCTTCGGCTACGAGGACCACAGCCACGGCGGCCACGCCGAGGTCGTCTTCGACCACGCGCGCGTGCCGGTGTCCAACCTGATCGGCGAGGAGGGCGGCGGCTTCGCCATCGCCCAGGCCCGGCTCGGCCCCGGCCGGATCCACCACTGCATGCGGCTGATCGGCATGGCCGAGCGGGCGATCGAGCTGATGTGCCGCCGGGCCGTCTCCCGCACGGCGTTTGGCAAGGCGCTGGCTCAGCAGGGCGTGGTCCAGAACTGGATCGCGGACGCGCGCGTGGCCGTCGAGCAGCTGCGGCTGCTGGTCCTGAAGACCGCCTGGATGATGGACACCGTCGGCAACCGGGGCGCCCACACCGAGATCCAGGCCATCAAGATCGCCACGCCCCGTACGGTCGTCGAGATTCTCGACCGGGCGATCCAGCTGCACGGCGCGGGTGGCGTCAGCCAGGACTTCCCGCTCGCCGAGCTGTACGCGAGCGCCCGCACGCTGATGCTGGCGGACGGCCCGGACGAGGTGCATCAACGGTCGCTGGCGCGACGGGAGTTGAAGCAGTACGTGTGACTCTCCTTCTGGGGCTCCGCCCCAGACCCCGCTCCTCAAACGCCGGAGGGGCTGAGTTACCCAGCCCGTCCGGCGTTTGAGGACGAGGCCGTTCAGGCCGAAGCGGGGGTCTG
>NZ_JBSFLV010000031.1:0-86354 GCF_053599215.1 Streptomyces sp. NPDC001002
CCGCAGACCGCGCCGGTCGCCGGTCCCGCGGGCAGCGGCGGACGGCCCGGTGCGTCCGTGGTGAGCATCGCGTAGCCGGGGAAGAGAGGAAGCGGTCCAGGAGGCGTTCACCACGGCCGTTCAGCGCTGGCCGGAGACGGGCGTGCCGCCGAGCCCGGCGGGCTGGATCATCACCACCGCGCGCAACCGCGCGATCGACCGGCTGCGCCGCGAGTCCTCCCGTGAGGCCCGACACGCCGAGGCCGCCCTGCTGAACGCCGCCGACGCACCGGCCGAGGAGGGCCCCGTGCGAGACGACCGGCTCCGCCTGATCTTCACCTGCTGCCACCCGGCGCTCGCTCCGCAGGCCCAGGTCGCCCTGACCCTCCGCCTGCTCGGCGGACTCACCACACCCCAGATCGCCCGCGCCTTCCTGGTGCCCGAGCCGACCATGGCCCAGCGCATCGTCCGCGCCAAGGCGAAGATCCGCGACGCCCGGATCCCGTACCGCGTGCCCCGCGACGCCGACCTCCCGGACCGGCTCAAGGGTGTCCTGGCCGTCGTCTACCTGATCTTCAACGAGGGGTACGGCGGCGACCCCGAACTCTGCGTGGAGGCCGTACGCCTCGGCCGTCTCCTGGCCGAACTCATGCCGGACGAGCCCGAGGTCCTCGGCCTGCTCGGGCTCATGCTTCTCGTCGAGTCCCGCCGGACCGCACGCCAGGGCGAGCACAGCGAACTCGTCTCCCTGCCCGAGCAGGACCGCGCTCGCTGGGACCGCGAGTTGATCGTCGAGGGGCAGGCCCTGGTCCGCCGGTGCCTGCGCCGCAACCAGCCGGGCCCGTACCAGATCCAGGCCGCCGTCCAGGCCGTCCACAGCGACGCACAGACCGTCGAAGCCACCGACTGGGGCCAGATCCTGCGGCTGTACGACCAGCTCATGGCGGTCGCCCCCAGCCCGGTCGTGGCCCTCAACCGGGCGGTCGCCGTGGCCGAGACCGCGGGCCCGGCCCCGGCCCTCGACCTGGTCGACGCCCTCGACCTCACCGGCTACCACGTCTTCCACGCGGTCCGCGCGGACCTGCTGCGCCGCCTGGGGCGTACGAAAGAAGCGGCACGGGCGTACGAGACGGCGGCCGAGCTGACCGGGAGCGCGGCGGAGCGGGCGCATCTCGAAGCTGCGCGACGGGAACTCGACGTCACCTGAGCGACCATGCTCAAGGCCGCACGGCGTCCAGTGATCGACTGTGGTCATGGCGTACGGCATCCAGTGATCAACCGTGGTCATGGCGCACGGCGTCCAGTGACCGACCGTGGTCAAGGGCGCACGGCATCCAGCTGCGTGAGCACGTCGAAGTCCACCCCGTCCGCCCGCGCGAGATAGATCCGCTGGTGGACGTGACTGCCGCGCAGGCGGAGCAGGCCGCGCGGTCCCTCGTAGGAGACCGAGTCGGCCGTCGCGCCGATCGCTGTGACGTCCAGTGTTCGGGCCCGGGTGATGAGCGCGGCGAGCAACAGGACGCCCTCGTAACACGATTCGCCCAGGCTGCCGGGCGCGGGCGCCTCGACGCCGAACCGGCCCGCGTACTGGCCGTGGAAGTCGAGAGTGTCCTGGTTGGCGAGCGAGGAGAAGAACCCGGCGGTGCTGTAGAGATCGGCGGTGGCCGTCGGGCCGCTGGCCATCAGCATGTTCTCGTCCATCAGCGTGCTCAGCCGCAGACAGCGCGCGTCGAGCCCGGCCGCGGCGAACGCGCGGTTGAAGCGCACGGCGTCGCTGCCCACCAGCAGCATCAGCACCGCGTCGGCCTCGGAGTGTTCGATGCGGCGCAGCACGTCGTCGAAGTCATGGGTGCCGAGGGGCAGGTAGGAGCGCCCGCAGATCCGGCCGCCCGACTCGTGGGCGTAACCACGTGCGGCCTGTGCCGTGCGGCGCGGCCAGACGTAGTCGTTGCCGACCACGAACCAGCGGCGCACCTTGCGCTCCCGTGCCAACAGCCGCATCGCGGGCCGGAGTTGGGCGTCGGGCGTCTCGCTGGTGAGGAAGACACCGTTGGTGTGCTCACCGCCCTCGTAAAGCGCCGTGTACACATACGGCACCCGGTGCGCGATGCGCGGCGCGAGGGCCTGGCGCACCGAGGAGATGTGCCAGCCGGTGACGCCCTGTACGACCCCCAGGTCCACCAACGCCTCGACGCGGTCGGCGATTTCGGCGGGTTCGGCGCCGCCGTCCACGGGCAGCAGGCGCAGTTCCTTGCCGAGGATCCCGCCCGCGTGGTTGATCTCCTCGGCGGCAAGGCGCGCGCACAACTCGCAGGCGGGCCCGAAGATCCCGGCGGCGCCCTGGAGGGGGAAGACCAGGGCCACGCTGAGCACGGTGTCGTCGACGGTGAACCAGTCGAGAGGGTGGGGGTCGAGCTGGAACATGCGGTCATGATTCCGGGTCCGCCCGGTGAACTCCAGCCCGTCTCGTGGTGCGGTCGGTTCGGTGACGGGATCCGGGTCCGGTGATGGGATCCGGGGCCGGGGACGGTACCTGTGGCCTGCGGGAGGGCACTTGTACGATGGATCCACCCGGGACCGAGGAGAACGATGCCTGCCTCATCTGCGCGTCAACCCCAGGACCTGCTGCAGTTGTTGACGCGCGCGGAGCGTGTGGCCGCGCGGCGGCTGCGGTCCGTGCTCGACGAGGAAGGCTGCTCGCTGGACGCGTGGCGGGTGCTCACCCTGCTCTCCGACGGCAAGGGGCACTCCATGACGGCGGTCGCCGAAGCCGCCTTCCTGCCCGCGCCGACGCTCACCAAACTGGTCGACCACCTCGTCGACCAGAACCTCGTCTACCGCCGCGTCGACCCCCTGGACCGCCGCCGCATCCTCGTCGACCTCACCCCGCGCGGCCAGACGTACTGGCGCCGACTCAGCCGCGAGGTCCGCTCCCGGTGGCCGGTGCTGAACGAGGGCGACGACGAATTGCTGCGGGCGCTGCTGGGGCGGCTGGTGGAGACGCTCGAAGAGACACCGGCAGTCGATTCGGCCTAGAGCCGTCATGGGCAGCCTCGGGGCACCTCGCCTTGGTCGCCTTGGTCGCCTTGGTCGCCTTGGGCCACCTTGGGTCATGAAGCGATCGCGGGCCGTGGTTCCCGGCGATCCGGAATGACTTCTGTACCTTAATGGTTGCTAATTACATCGAGTAGCACCGACCGCACCCGTCCCGGCCCGGCAGGGCCCGCGCACCACCAGCGAGGCAAAGTGAACCAGTCCGCCCCCGAGCAGCCCGCCGACATCGTGGCCCGGCTGCGCGCCACCTTCCGCACCGGCCGCACCAAGCCCGTCGAATGGCGCACCACCCAGCTGCGCCGACTGCGCGAGATGCTCACGGAGCACGCCGACGACCTGGCCGCGGCCCTCCACTCCGACCTCGGCAAGAGCGCCGCCGAATCCCAGCGCACCGAGATCGGGTTCACGGTCCGCGAGATCGACCACACCCTCGACCACCTGGCCGACTGGCTGCGCCCCGAGCCCGCCCCGGTGCCCGAGCGGCTCGGCGCCGACGCCACGGCCTGGACGCAGTACGACCCGCTCGGCGTCGTGCTCGTGATCGCCCCCTGGAACTACCCGCTCCAGCTCCTGCTGACCCCGGTCGTCGGAGCGCTGGCCGCCGGCAACGCGGTGGTCCTCAAGCCCAGTGAGCTGGCGCCCGCCACCTCCGCCGCGGTGGCCCGGCTGATCCCCGAGTACCTGGACACCGACGCGGTCGCCGTCGTCGAGGGCGCCATCCCGGAGACCACGGCCCTGCTGGCCGAGCGGTTCGACCACATCTTCTACACCGGCAACGGCGCCGTCGGCCGGATCGTGATGCGGGCCGCCGCCGAGCACCTCACCCCGGTCACCCTCGAACTGGGCGGCAAGTCCCCGGCGTTCGTCGACCGCGACACCGATCTCGACGTCGTCGCCGACCGGTTGGTCCGCGGCAAGTTCCTGAACGCCGGCCAGACCTGCGTCGCGCCGGACTACGTCCTGACCGACCCGGCCACGGCCACCGCCCTGGAGTCGGCCCTGGTCAAGGCCGTCGACGGGCTCTTCGGCGCCGACCCGAAGGCCTCCGGCGCGTACAGCCGGATCATCAACGAGCGCCACTTCGACCGGCTCTCCGGCCTGCTCGACTCGGGCCGCGTGGTCCTGGGCGGCGACAACGACCGTTCGGTGAAGTACATCGCGCCGACCGTGCTCGCCGACGTCGACCCCGAGTCGCCGGTCATGCGGGAGGAGATCTTCGGCCCGATCCTGCCCATGGTCACGGTGTCCGACCTGGACGAGGCGATCGGCTTCATCAACGACCGGGACAAGCCCCTCGCGCTGTACGTCTTCTCCGAGTCCGACGAGACGAAGTCCCGGATCGCCGGCGAGACGTCCTCCGGCGCCGTCGGCCACGGTCTCCCGCTCGCTCATCTCACCGTCTCCGACCTGCCGTTCGGCGGGGTGGGGGAGAGCGGCATGGGCAACTACCACGGCCGCTACTCCATCGAGACGTTCAGCCACCGCAAGGCGGTCCTGCAGAAGCCGCTGAGCTGACCGACCGCGTCCGAACGCATCCGAGTGGGGCCCTTCGGGGCCCCACTTTCCGTATGCGCCACGGCGGTTGACTGGTCTACACCCTTGACTGGTACAGACCAAAGGAGTTGAGTGTGGCACCACAACCCCCCACCACGGCCGCACCCCTCGCCGGGTGCGGCCGTGCTCCGTAAAGGAGTTGATCCTTGTTCAGGCAACGCATCGCCGCGCTCCTGGCCACGCTCGCCCTCGGAAGCACCGCCCTGGTCCTCCAGTCGGCCCCCACCGCCTCCGCCGCGAGCTTCGTGGTGAGTGAGGCGCAGTTCAACCAGATCTTCCCGGGCCGGAATTCGTTCTACAGCTACAGCGGTCTGACCGCTGCCCTGTCCGCGTATCCCGGATTCGCCAACACCGGCTCCACCACGGTCAAGAAGCAGGAGGCTGCAGCCTTCCTCGCCAACGTCAGCCACGAGACCGGCGGGTTGGTGTACGTGGTCGAGCAGAACACCGCCAACTACCCCCACTACTGCGACTGGAGCCAGTCGTACGGCTGTCCGGCCGGGCAGGCTGCCTACTACGGCCGTGGTCCCATCCAGCTGTCCTGGAACTTCAACTACAAGGCAGCCGGCGACGCCCTGGGCATCAACCTGCTGGGCAATCCGTGGCTGGTCCAGAACGACTCGGCCGTGGCTTGGAAGACCGGCCTCTGGTACTGGAACACCCAGCGCGGTCCGGGCACCATGACGCCCCACAACGCCATGGTCAACAGCGCCGGCTTCGGTCAGACCATCCGCTCCATCAACGGCTCCCTGGAGTGCGACGGCAAGAATCCCGCGCAGGTCCAGAGCCGCGTCAACGCGTACAACCGGATCACGTCCATCCTTGGCGTCAGTCCTGGCGCCAACCTCTACTGCTGACGGCGGTCCGCAGCGTCACGACCGCGGCGGGCGCCCTGTGCGCCCGCCGCGGCACGACGGTTCGGCGTAACATCCGTGCGGGAGTCGGGCCGGGCGTTGCCCACGGCAATGGATGCAATGTATACGTTGTGCATGCCTTCTGCCGGTGACCGTTCCGAAGAACGTCCAGGGATGCACAACCAGGCCGAGATCGCCTATCGGCGGCTGCGCGAGCGGCTGCTGGACGGGCACTACGCCCCGGGCGACCGGCTCACCGAGCTGGGCATCTGCGAGGACCTCGGCATGAGCCGGACCCCGGTCCGTGAAGCGCTGCGCCGGCTGCAGAGCGACGGTCTCGTCAGCTCGACCGGCAGGGGAGTGGTCGTCAGCTCGCTCTCCCCTCAAGAGATGCTGCACGCCACGCAGTTGCACGGTGCGCTGGACGCGCTCGCCGCCAAACTCGCCGCGACCGCGCAGCGCGACGGGCAGTTGTCCCCGGCGCAGCTCAGTGGCTTGAAGGAGGCGTCGCGTCGGGTGGAGGAGCAGGCCGAGTCCAGCGACCCGGCGGGCGCCTGGCGCGCGAATCTCGACTTCCACATGACGCTGGCCCGTCTCTCGGGCAACCCGCTGCTGGTGGACACGCTCGACCGCATCTGGACGCGGTTCGCCATCGTGAGCCTGAGCAACATCAACCGGCGCAGGGATCTCACACCCCGCCAGCACGACGCGATCGTGAGCGCCATCGTCGACGGCGACCCCGAGCGCGCGGAGGCCGCGGCGGCCGAGCACGTCCGCGAAGCGGCGGCGATGTACGAGGAAGGCCCCCGCTGACCGAGGGGTGAGCCCGTCCCTCTCGCGGGCCGGCAGCCCCGGGTCTGGGCCAAGGAGTGCGGTCGTCCCGGCCGAGGGCTGAGTCCGTGCCGGCCCAAGGGTGAGCCCGTCCCGTAGGGAGGACGAGTCCTGTGCCGGTCGAGGACTGAGTCCGTCCCGTCGGGAGGGCAAACCCGTGCCGGTCGAGGACTGAGTCCGTCCCTTCCGCAGGCCGCGTCTCGCGTCCGCCCCGTCCCGCCCCCCTGCGCCGGCCGCCTCGCGCCACCCGCCCGCAAGGGTCGGAGACCTTTTGCGGCAACCCTTGTCCGATCCCTTGTCGAGGCTTCGCGTGCAATGTATACATTGCACATCAGCGGCAAGGGCGCCCGCGGCAGCCCTGGCCGAAGGACTCATCACCGGGCGTGTCCGCACGTCCGGGGAGACGCTCAACGCGCACGGGACATGCGCCAACGGTCGCCTCCGGAACCGAAACTGACGAGCCGTCACCGCTTCCGGTTGCCGCCTTCCGTCTCGCCATCACGATCACCAATTCGAGGTGAATGTCATGCCAGGATTCGGCCGAAGCGGACGACCCACCGCCCTGCTCAGTGCGACCGCGGCGGTACTGCTGCTCGCCACGGCGTGCGGCTCGGGGACGGGATCGAGCAGCGGCGCCATCAAGATCGGCGCCTCGCTGCCGCTGTCGGGCCCGGTCGCCGACGCCTCCAAGCCGGCGTACGAGGGCTACAAGGTGTGGCTCGACCAACTGAACGACAAAGGCGGCCTGTTGGGCCGCAAGGTCGAGCTCAAGGTGCTCGACGACGGCTTCGACCAGAACACCGTCGTCACCAACTACAACCGCCTCATCAGCCAGGAACGCTCCGACCTGCTGCTCGGCACCTTCTCCTCCAAGCTCAACCTGCCGGCCTCGGCGGTGGCGGAGCGGAACAAGATGCTCTACGTCGAGCCTTCCGGCGGCGCCGAGGAGATCTTCACCCGCGGCTACGACTACTTGTTCTTCGCCCAGCCCAGCACCTCGCTGGACCTGCCGGACCAGTTCGTCCAGTACATCAAGTCGCTCCCCGCCGACCAGCGGCCCAAGACCGCCGCCTATCCCACCCAGGACGACCCCAACACGGACGTCACCATCGAGGAGTTCCGCAAGGAGCTGACCGCGCTCGGCGTGAAGACGGTCTACAGCGAGAAGTACGCGCCCGAGACCGTCAACTTCGACCCCATCGCCAGCGCCATCGCCCGCAAGAAGCCCGACCTGATCATCCATGGCGCGGTCACGGCGGCCGACGGCGCGGGCCTGGTCAAGGCCCTGCAGAAGCAGCAGTTCAGCCCCAAGATGATGTTCCAGACCAACGCCCCGAGCCTCATCGGGTCCTACCCCAAGGCGATCGGCGAGAAGAACACCGAAGGCATCTTCACCTCCGCCGCCTGGAGCCCGAAGGCCGACTACAAGGGCAACGCCGAGTTCGTGGCGGCGTACACGAAGGCTTACGGCGCGGCGCCCGGCGACGACGCGGCGAACGCGTACACGGCGGGCCAGGTGCTGGAGGCCGCGGTCGAGGCCGTCGGCAGCCTCGACCAGGACAAGCTCGCCGACTGGCTGCACTCGCACACCGTGCAGACCATCGTGGGCCCGCTGAAGTGGGACAAGCGCGGGGTGCCCGACGGCAACATGCTGCTCGCCCAGTGGCAGGGCGGGAAGTTCGAGTTCGTCGCTCCGGCCAGTCAGAAGACCGTGGACACGGTGGTCAACCCCAAGCCCGGGTGGTCGTCGTGAGCGAACTGCTCCAGACGCTGATCCTGGGTCTCCTGATCGGAGGCGTGTACTCGCTCGCGGCCTCCGGCATGACCCTGATCTTCGGCGTGATGAAGGTCGTCAACCTCGCTCAGGGCGGCATGCTCATCCTCAGCGCGTACCTCACGTACACCCTGTGGGAGGCCACGGGCATCGACCCGCTGCTCCTGGTGTTCATCACGACACCCTGTCTGCTGGTCGTCGGCTGGGTCACGTACTACGTCTTCATCGAGCGGTCGCGGACCACCGATCCCTCGATGGCCCTGGTCACGACCTTCGGTCTCACCCTCGTCATCAAGGGCGTCATCGCGCTGATCTGGGGAAACGAGCCGAAGTCGGTCACCCCGGGCTACGCGAACCGGTCCTTCTCGGTCCTCGGACTGCGCTTCCCGCAGGCCCAGGTGTACGCCTGTCTGGTCGCGGCGCTGGTGCTCGCCGGGCTGTACCTGCTGCTGCGCCGGACCTGGCTCGGGCGGTCCATCCAGGCCACAGCGTCCAGCGCGGAGGGCGCCCGGCTCATCGGCATCGAGGTCCGCACCGTATGGGCCGCCGCGTACGCGCTCGGCGTGGCGGCGGCGGGCGCCGGCGGCACGCTGCTGAGCGTGCTGTACCCGTTCATGCCCAGCTCGGCCGACCACTGGATCGGCCTCGGGCTGTCGATCATCGTGCTCGGCGGCATGGGCAGTCTGGCCGGCAGCGTGCTCGGTGCGCTCGCCATCGCCCTCGCCGAGTCGCTGACCTCCACCTACATCGCCCCCGACTGGGCCGCGGGAGTCCCGTACCTGGCCATCATCGTGGTGCTCGTGGTCCGCCCGCAGGGCCTGCTGGGTGCCCGGCTGCGAGAGGACATGAGCCGCGCATGACCATCAACCGCCTGCGGATCTACGGGATCGGACTGGCCGCCGTCGGCCTCGCCGTCCTCCCGCTCGTCAACGACAACGCCTATGTGCAGAACATGGCGATCATGGCGTTCCTGCTGGCCGTCATGGCGTCCGGCTGGAACATCATCTCCGGCTACGCCGGCTACATCTCCCTGGGACAGAGCGCGTTCCTCGGCGTCGGCGCCTACACCACCGCCCTGATCTCCATCCACACCGGCGTCTCTCCGCTGCTCGCGGCCCCCGTGGGCGGTGTCGTCGCGGCGGCCTCCGCCCTCCTGCTGGGCCTGGTCGGCCGGCGCACCCGGGGCATCGCCTTCGTCATCATCAGCTTCGCCTTCCTGGAGTTCATGTCCCTCGTGGTCTCCAACTGGGGCTCGCTGACCAACGGCAACCACGGACTGGCACTCCCACTGCCGAGTTGGGACCGCGCCTACCTCAACTGGCCTTTCTACTACTACCTGTTGGCGCTGCTCGTGCTGACCGTGTGGGGTTCGTGGGCGATCCGCCGCTCCAAGTTCGGCATCGGACTGATGGCGCTGCGCGACGACGAGTCGAAGGCCGACGGCATCGGACTGCGCACCGACCGCTACAAGATGTTCGCCTTCGCGGCCAGCGCCTTCCCGATCGGCGTAGCCGGGGGGATCTACGGCTACTACATCGCCTTCCTCGAACCGGCGGCGATGTTCGACATCATCATCGCGATGCAGATCGTGCTCGCCGCGCACCTCGGCGGGGTGGGCACGCTGTGGGGGCCGGTGCTCGGCGCCTTCATGCTGGAGCCGCTGAACCAGTTCACCAACCAGACCCTCAGCGGTCCGGACGCCGGTTCCTGGCGGCTGATCATCTACGGGGCCCTGCTCGCGGCCATCGTCCTGTTCTTCCCCAAGGGCGTGCTCACCGAGGGCGCCGCGTGGCTGGCCCGCCGGCGCCGCACCGGACCGCAGGCGAAGGCAGGTACCCGGCTGACCCCGGTCCCCGCCCACCTGCCCGCCGCCGCACTGGTCCGGGACCGCGTCCCCACGACGACCGAGGCACCGCTGCTGCGGGTGACGGACCTGAGCAAGTCCTTCGGCGGAGTACGAGCCGTCGACGGCTGCTCGTTCACCGTCGCGCGCGGCTCGATCACCGGACTGATCGGGCCCAACGGGTCGGGAAAGACAACGGTGTTCAACCTCCTCGACGGCTCGCTCGCCGCCGACCAGGGCACCATCCACCTGGGTGAGCGGCGCATCGACCGGCTGCCGCGCTGGCAGCGGGCGCACGCCGGACTCGCCCGCACCTTCCAGGCGACCAGGGTCTTCCCGCAGCTCACCGCGCTGGAGAACCTCGCCGTACCCAGCCGCTCGTTCTCCACGACCGGTCTCGCCGCCTCGGCGATCAGCGGCAAGGAGGCGGAACGGGCCCGCGAATGGCTCGACTTCGTCGGCATGGCGGCCTACGCCGAACACAAGGCAGGGGACCTGTCGTACGGGCAGCAGAAGCTCGTCGAGCTCGCCCAATCCCTGATGCTGGAGCCGGAGTTGCTCCTGCTCGACGAGCCGGCCGCCGGTATCAACCCGGCCCTCGTGGAGCGGCTCGCCGACATCATCCGCAAGCTCGACGAGGCCGGCACGACCGTGCTGATCGTCGAGCACAACATGCCGTTGGTGCTGTCGCTGTGCGACCACATCCACGTCCTGGCGCAGGGACACGTCATCGCGAGCGGCCCGCCCGGACGCATCGAACAGGACCCCGCCGTGCTGGACGCCTACCTCGGCGACCACACGCCCGGACCGGGCACCAACCCGGCGACCTCGGGAGCCACCGCATGATCACCTTCAAGGACCTGGTGGTCGGCTACGGGCGCGCCGGTGACATCCTGCGCGGCGTCGACTTCACCGCCGCCGAGTCCGCCATCACCTGCATCGTCGGACCCAACGGCGCTGGCAAGTCCACTGTCCTCAAGGCGTGCAGCGGACTGCTGCGCCCGCGTGCGGGCCAAGTACTGCTCGGCGACGAGGAGATCGGCGGCCGGTCACCCGCCGAGATCCTGCGCCGCGGTGTCGTCCAAGTGCCCCAGCACCACGGGCTGTTCCCGTCCCTGAGCGTGCGCGAGAACGTCATGCTCGGCGCGTACGTCAACCGCAAGGAGCGGGTCCGCAACCGGCAACGGTACGACGAGATCGCCGAGTTGTACCCGCTCGTCGCCGAACGCGCGGACGACAAGGCCGCCTCGCTGTCCGGCGGTCAGCGCCGCACCGTCGAGTTCGCACGCGCCCTCATGCTGCGCCCCAAGGTCGTCCTCCTCGACGAGCCGACCCTCGGGCTCGACCCCAAGGCGAGCAAACAGCTTGCCGACTCCGTCACCACCCTCAACAAGGCGGGCGTCACCGTCCTGATGGTCGAGCAGAACGTGCGCTTCGGCCTCACCCTCGCCGACCACGCCGTCGTCATGGAGGGCGGCCGGGTCCTGCACACCGGCGACGCCGACGCCCTGCTCGCCGACCCGCACATGGCCCAACTGTTCTTCGGAGCCCCACCCCGGCAGGAAGCGTCATGACCAGCACCCACCTGAACCTGATCCAGACCATCCCGGCCTCCGGCGCCCGCGCCGCCCAACCCTTCACCGTCGGCGGCCTGGAACTCCTCGCGATCCCCCAACTCGCCTACGACATCCCCGGCACCCCCGCCCACATGAACGGCGGCGACAGCGAGACCGAGACGCTGCTGCTGCGCCGGGACGGCGACCGGTTCGAACCCTGGGGCAGCCTCCCGGACCCCGGCGGCGAAGACGCCGAGTTCTTCACGATCGGCGACCGGTCCTTCCTCGCCGTGGCGAGCATCCGCAACGGCGCCGGGCCCTACGAGTACGCCATCAGCTCCATGCTCCACGAATGGGACGGCATCCGGTTCACGCCCTTCCAGGCCTTCGACGGGTTCGCCGCGAAACAGTGGAAGCACTTCACCGTCGAGGGCCGGCACTTCCTCGCCCTCGCGCAGGGAGTCGCGCTCCCGCACCTCGCCGAGCAGAACAGGCCCTCCGTCATCTACTCCTGGGACGGCACGCGCTTCACGCACTTCCAGGACATCCCCTCGCGCTGGGGTTACAACTGGCACCCGTTCACGGTCGGCGGCCACACCATGCTCGCCCACGCCGACCATGTGGACCCCAGCGTCCTGTACCGCTGGGACGGGTCACGATTCGTGCCGCACCAGACGCTCGCCGACGTGGCGGGCCGAGCCTTCGCCACCTTCGACGACCCCGGCGGTAACGGGACGTACCTGGTCGTGGCCCGCATCGACGACGGCTCGCAGCTCCTGCGCTGGGACCCCGCCGCCGACCGGTTCGTGGAGCGCCAGAAGCTCACCGGCGCGGGCGCCCGCGAACTCGCCCTCCTCCGCACCGACCGCGCGCTCTACCTGATCCGCGTCAACTTCATCCACGGCACGCCGGCCGATCCCACCGCCGCGCTGCTGTCACAGCTCTACCGCTGGGACGGGGAACGGCTGGACGTGATCGAGGAGTTCCCGACGACCGGCGGCACCGACATCGCCGTACTCCCGGGCGCCACCGGCCCGTTGATCGTGCAGACCAACGCGCTGACGGCCGATCTGCGCTTCGCCGCCGAGAGCCGTGTCTACCGCTTCGCCGACTGAAGCCGCCGCCCAGCTGACGGCCATCGCTTCGCCGACCGAAGCCGCCGCCCCGCCGACGGTCCACCGCCGCGCGGACCGAAGCGCCCGCCCCGCGAAGGAGAGATCGACTTGTCCGAACACGAGAGTCGCGAACTCATCGACCTGTTCACCGCGTACACCGCCGGCCCCCACTCCATCGGAGCGCATCTGCGCGCGGCGGCGGCCGAGGCGCACGCCCGCGATCCCCTGCTGGTGGTCACCGGTGCCGACATGGCCCTGTACCCGGGCGACGGACGACCGCCGACGGTCCTGCCCTACCGGCTCAGCAACCGCGGCTTCAAGGAGCTGGCCGCCGTCTCCCACCTGGGCACGGCCCTGGCCTCGCTCGTCGAACTGCACCGCCACGACCCCGGAGGCGTATGGCGGGCCGACGCCGAGAACCTGCTTCATCAGGTACGGCGCTCCCGTGCCGCCAACAGCACCGCACTGTGGCGTGACCGGATCGCGGCCGTCACCCACCGGGGCCGCGAGGAGTCCATCGCGACGATGGTCGACTACGCCTGTGCCGTGACCGAGCGCTATCTCGTCCGCGCGCTGACCGACCCGTCCTGCCTCGATCACCGGACCTTGCGCGAGGAGTACTTGGAGGACGGGCACCCCGAACTCCCGGTCTCCTTCAACCGGATCATGGTCGCCACCTTCTTCCTGGTCGGGATGGACAACGCGCACCGGCTCATCGCCTGGTGCGACGACCAGGACATCGACTGGGCCCGCACCATGGTGGTCGTCGTCGGCCAGATCGGCCGCCCCACCGCCGGCGTCACCTGGCGCACCAACGGCGTCGCCGGCACCGTCCTGGCCGCCTCCCGGCACACCCTGCCGCTGGACCGCCTCTACATCGCCCCGCACGCCCGCGGCTTCGCCACGCCCACCGGGGGAGACCTCACCGAAGTGCGGGCCCTGGAGCCGGTGTTGCGGCAACTGTGGGCCGGTACCCGAGTGACGGTCGAGCTGGGCGGGTCGATGTTCGAGGGTTACCCGGCCTTCTCGCCCGGCGACGACCGCCCCGGACTCCTGGGCGAGCGGACGGTCTCACGGGCCGACGAGGTCATCACCGAACAGCCCCGCATCCGCTCGCCCAAGGACTGGTTCACCCTCGTCACCCGGCTGCGGCTGGTCATGGAGGACCCCCGCCAACTGCTGTCCGGCGCGGTCACCGACTACGCGGCCCAGCAGCTCATCGAGCACGGCAACGACCCACGCGCCCTCACCGTCCCCGGCCTCGACGACGAGCCCTACCCCGCCTACGGCTCCGTCTCCGCGGCGGCCTGACCCGAAAGCGACCGAACCCATGCCTCAACTCCCTTCCTCCGAAGGGTTCCTGGAGCGTCTGCACGCCGGCGAACCCACCCTCATGCTCACCGTCCGCACCGGCCGGACCCTGGACGTCGTCCACATCGCCCGCTCCAGCGGCCACCACAGCATCCTCGTCGACCTCGAACACTCCACCATGTCGACCGACACCGCCGCCCAACTGTGCACGGCCGCCGACAGCCTCGGACTCACGGCACTGGTCCGGGTCCCCGAGCGCGAGTATGGAATGATCGGCCGTCTCCTGGACGGTGGCGCCCACGGGATCGTCGCGCCACGCATCGAGACGGTCGACGAGGCACGCGACGTCGCCCGCGCCTGCCGCTTCGCACCCCGCGGCCAGCGCTCCCAGACCAACATGGTCCCCCAACTCGGCATGCGCCCCACGCCCGCACGCGATCTCAACCCCGCGCTCGACGACACCACGATCGTGCAGATCCTCCTGGAGACACAGGCCGGCATCGACAACGCGGACGAGATCGCCGCCATCGACGGCGTCGACATGCTCGCCCTCGGCGCCAACGACTACACCGCCGAACTGGGCGTGCCGGGACAGTACGGCGACCCGCGCGTCCGCGACGCCGTGGAGACGCTGGCGAACGCCTGCCACAAGCACGGCAAGCTCATGGTGCTCGGCGGCATCGGCGACCCCGCGCTCCTCGACACCCTCGTCCCCCTGGGTGTGAGCCCGCTGCGCATCACGGGCACCGACAGCGCCTTCCTCTTCGAGGCAGCCCACGCGCACGCCCAGCAGGCACTCGCCGAGTTCCGCCGATAGCCGATAACGGCAGCCCCCGCGCATCCCCGGATCCCCCCGACAGTCAGGACGGACGATGACCGCAGACCTTCCCCAGCCGACCCCCATGCGCGCCGCCGAGAGCAACACCAAGCCCAACTTCGAGGTGCCGCCGAACAGTTGCGACACCCACTTCCACGTCTTCGAGCCCGGATACCCCACGGTCCCCGACCCCCTGTACGGATTCCCCGACGGCACGCTCGATCAGTACCTGCGGATGACCGAATGGCTCGGCATCGAGCGCATGGTCCTCGTACAACCCACCTACTACGGCACCGACAACAGCCTGCTCGTCGACGTCCTGAAGAAGGTCGGTCCGCGCTGCCGCGGTGTCGTACGCATCGAAGAGGACGCCACCGACAAGGAGTTGGACGAGTACCACGAGTTGGGCGTGCGGGCGATCCGGCTCGACCTGTTCGCGCGGGCGACCTGGCCGATCGCCGACCTCATCGCGTACGTCCGCAGGATGGCCGACCGGGCGCGGCCGCGCGGCTGGCACCTGCAGTTCTACACACCGGGGACGGTCGTACGGGATCTGCTGCCGTTCTTCGCCGACCTGGAGGACACCTTCGTCATCGACCACATGGGATACATGAAGGAGTCGGACGGGCTGACCAGGGCGGACTTCGACCGGCTGGTGCGGGTCCTGGACGGGGGCAGCTGCTACATCAAGCTCTCCGGTGCGTACCGCATCGCGAAGGACCAGCCGCTGTCCACCGTCGAGCCCCTCGGCCGAGCTCTCGTGGCCGCCCGGCCCGACCGGCTCGTGTGGGGATCGGACTGGCCGCACCTGACCGACGGCCAGCGGGACACCGGCGAACTGCTCAACCTGCTCGCCGACTGGGCACCCGAGGAGGCCGACCGCCGGCAGATCCTGGTCGACTCTCCCGCCAGGCTGTTCTACACGGACTGACCTGCTCTTCTCCCAGGCTGCCCCGCAGGTCGGACGACCCGCGGGGCATACACTTGTCGTGCGCGGCGTTTTACGTATAACCTCACCCGTCAATCGCCCGCGCACCCGCGCCCGTACTCGGCGCACCCGCTAGCCCGCGCACCCGCACAGAGAGGCCCCGATGAGACGCATCGCCCTGGTCACCCTCGTCGTCGACGACTACGACGAGGCGATCCGCTTCTACACCGAGGCCCTCGGATTCCGGCTGGTCGAGGACGAGGCGCGGCCGGACGGTTCCCGCTGGGTCGTCGTCGAGCCGGGGACGGACGGCGCCGGCACGGGGCTCCTGCTGGCCCGCGCCAAGGGCGAGGCGCAGAGCGGCCGGGTCGGGGACCAGACCGGCGGACGCGTCGGGTTCTTCCTGCACACTGACGACTTCGCCCGCGACCACGCCCGGATGCTCGCCGCCGGTGTGACCTTCCTGGAGGAGCCGCGACACGAGAGCTACGGCTCGGTCGCCGTCTTCCAGGACCTGTACGGCAACCGCTGGGACCTGCTCCAGCCCGCGGCCTGATCCGCCCCGCTCGCAGTCTCACCCGAACCTGCTCACCGCCTGATCCGCCTCAGCTCACCGAACGACCGAGGAACGACCCCACATGTCTTCTACGCGCATAGATGCCGACATCATCCGCCGCCTGCCCAAGGCCGTCCTGCACGACCACCTCGACGGCGGCCTGCGCCCCGCCACCGTGGTGGAGCTCGCGGCGGAGATCGGTCACACCCTGCCCACCACCGACCCCGACGAGCTGGCCGCCTGGTACTTCGAGGCCGCGAACTCGGGCGACCTGGTGCGCTACATCGCCACCTTCGAGCACACCCTCGCCGTGATGCAGACCCGCGAGGGCCTGCTGCGCACGGCCGAGGAGTACGTCCTCGACCTGGCGGCGGACGGTGTGGTCTACGCGGAGGTGCGCTACGCCCCCGAGCTGAACACCAAGGGCGGGCTCACCCTCGCCGAGGTCGTCGAGACCGTCCAGGAGGGGCTCGCGGCGGGCATGGCCAAGGCGGCGGCCGCGGGCACTCCGGTGCGGGTCGGCACGCTGCTGTGCGGGATGCGGATGTTCGACCGGGTCGGTGAGGCGGCCGACCTGGCCGTGGCGTTCCGGGACGCGGGTGTCGTCGGCTTCGACATCGCGGGCGCCGAGGACGGCTTCCCGCCCGCCGACCACCTCGACGCCTTCGAGCGACTGCGCCGCGAGAGCGTGCCCTTCACCATCCACGCCGGTGAGGCGCACGGCCTGCCCAGCATCCACCAGGCGCTCCAGGTCTGCGGTGCCCAGCGCATCGGGCACGGCGTCCGGATCACCGAGGACATCGTCGACGGGAAGCTCGGCCGGCTCGCCGGCTGGGTCCGCGACCGCCGGATTGCCCTGGAGATGTGCCCGACGTCCAACCTCCAGACCGGCGCCGCCACTTCCATCGCCGAGCACCCGATCACCGCCCTGAAGGACCTCGGCTTCCGGGTCACCCTCAACACTGACAACCGGCTGGTGTCCGGTACGACGATGACCCGGGAGATGTCGCTGTTGGTCGAGGAGGCCGGCTGGACAGTCGAGGACCTGCGCACGGTCACGGTGAACGCGGTCAAGAGCGCGTTCATCCCGTTCGACGAGCGCAGGTCCCTCATCGAGGACGTGGTCCTGCCGGGTTACTCCGCCTCGCTCTGAAGCATGCCCCGCAGATAGGCGGCCTGTCCGACGTGCTGGAGATCGTCGGACAGGACGCTGACCAGCCGGACCCCGAGGGTGACCGGCGGGTCCCAGCGTTCGTCCACGACGCGTTCGAGGTCCGCGGCGGCCAGATCCCGCAGCACGGTCAGGGTCTGCGCGTGGACGGCGTCGTAATAGCCGGTCAGCAGCTCACCGTCGTCGACCCGCACCTTCGCGACCTTCGCGGCGCTGTGGCCGTATCCGATGTCGTGACGGGGCAGGTCGAGCGCGAACCGCTTCTCCCAGTCCTGGGTGAGCCAGACCTGGTCCAGCCCGAAGGCGTCGGCGACATGGTCGTCCTGGACGCGGGCGAGATGCCAGACGAGCCAGGAGATGGAATTCGCGTCGGGCGTGGGGCGGGTGTTGAGGAGGTCGGGGGCGAGCCCTTCGACCGTGTTGTGGACTTCTTCCTGGATGCGGCTGTAGGAGTCGATGAGGATGTCCTTTGCATGCATGCCACCACCCTCGCAAATCCCGATCGCTCACGCGTCCGGAATCCAGCTCCCGTGGAAACCCAGCGGCACACGCCCCGGCAGATGGATCCGCGCCAACGGTTCGCTCGTGAAATCCTGCGCCGCGAGGATCACCAGGTCGGCCGCCCCGCGGTCCGGGTTGTGCGCGTACGCGATCGCGTAGCCGTCGTCCTCGGCCTTGGCGCCCCGCCGGGGCACGAACACGGCCTCGCCCGCCGCCGCGCCGCGCGGCAGCCGGTGGACCTGGGTGGTCCCGCGCAGCAGGTCGTGTTTGATCAGGGCGTTGCTGAAGGCGCTGTCCGGCGGAGGGGTGCCGTCGACGGCCAGGTACGCCGCCGTCATCTCGGCGGACGCCGCCGTGTACGCGTACCGGTGCCGGCGCGACACCAACTCCTCGCGCACGCGCGGGAATTCCTGCGGCCGGTCGTCGATCGTCCGGGTCCGCACCCGCCCGCCCGGCACGTCGATCGTCCAGCGCTCCAGTGACGCGGTGCCCGCGCCGTAGGGGCCGTCGGCGCCGCGTCCCGCGACGTAGAAGGGCGCCGGGTAGGTCGTCATGTCGACGACCACGGACGAGCCCTCGTCGTAGGCGTTGAGGGTGTGCGAGTAGTACACCGGATCCACCTCGAACCAGCGGACGGCGCCGCCCTTGCGCGGCAACAGGCCGACCCGCATGGGGTGTTGGTCGTTCCAGATGTACGGCACGATGTCGCCGCGCTCGGCTGCCGCCGGGTCGAAGGTGATGGGCACGTCGAAGATCACGACGTACTTCTCGGTGAGCGCGAAGTCGTGCATCATCGGCGCGTCCGCCACCGGGATCCGGGTGGTGCGTACGACCCGTCCGGTGTGGTCGATGACCTGGTGCCGGACGTGGTCCCAGGTCGGGTAGTAGGCGATCGCGTGCAGTTCCCCGGCCACCGCGTCGAACTTGGTGTGCGCGGTGAAGGCCCCCTCCAGCGTGCCCCGGAAGTCGTACGTGCCCACGGTGTTGAGCTCGTGGTCGAGTTCGTACGGCAGCGGTCCGCTCTCCTGGAGCGCGAGGATCCGGCCCCGGTAGGGGATCACGTGAGTGTTGCTGGGGAAGTCGTCCGGCGGCACCGGGCGCGGGTAGGGCTCGCCCAGCTTCTTCGCGACCTGCGAGGAGCGGATCCACCGGTTGCGGTACCACTCGGCGCGTCCGTCGCGCAGTCGCACGCCGTGCACCATGCCGTCGCCGAGCATCCAGTGGTGGGCCCGCGGATCCTCCAGGCCCAGCACGTTGGGGCCGTTGCGCAGGTAGCGGCCGTCGAGGTCGCGCGGGATGCGGCCCGTGACCGGCAGGTCGAAGGCGGTCAGCTCTTCGGTGACCGGCTTGAACGCGCCCTCCAGGAACGGGAAGTGACGTGTCGTCACTTCCGGCTGCGGCTGCCGGGAAACGGCCGACGCCTGGAGGCTTCCCGTGCCGATGAGGCCGCCCGCCGCGGTGATCGCCGCCGCGCCGCGCAGTACGTTCCGTCGTGTGTGATCGCTCATGTCCCGTACTCCTGATCGCAGTTGTCGTGAGGAACAGTCACGATTCTGCGATCGGGATCGGGCCCGGTCAGGAGAGGTGAACACCCTCCGGGGGTGGTGCTAGACCCCCTCTTCCAGCCCTCCCTTTTCGAGCCTGCTCGTCTCCAGCAGGGTCATCAGCGCCCGGGCCGCCGGACTGGTCGCCTGGGGCGGGGGCAGCAGGGCGATGGTCTCGTAGACCGTCTCGCCGGTGCCCTTCACGGGCAGCGCGGTGAGCCGGTCCCGCTTGTGCCGGAAGTGCCGGGGCACGACGGCCACGCCGAGGTTCTCGTCCACCAGGTCCAGGAGGCTGTGCACGTCGTTCACCTCCAGCGCGACCGTGCGCCGCACGCCGGCGGCGGCGAAGGCGGTGTCGGTGGTGCGGCGCGGCCCCCAGTCCGGGTGGAAGTCGACGAACACCTCGCCGCCGAGGTCCTCCGGGGTCACGGCCGCGCCGCCCCGTGCCAGCCGGTGGGTCGGGTGGCACAGCACCGTCATCGGCTCGGCGGTCAGCGCCACCGAGCGCAGCTGGTCGGTGTCCGCCTGCGTCCGGTAGGCGAAGGCGAGGTCGAGCCGCCCGGCCGCGACCTCCTCGGCCAGCTCGCCCGAGCCCGCCTGCCGCAGCCTGATCTCGACGTCCGGGTGCCGGTGCCGGAACGCGGCGAGCAGCTCCGCCACGTGCACGCCCGCGATGCACTGCTCGGTGCCCAGCGAGAGCGTGCCCCGCAGCACCCCCTGCACGGCCGCGACCGCCTCGTGCGCCGACCGCACCTGGGCGAGGATCCGCTCCGCCTCGCCCAGCAGGGCCCGCCCGGCCTCGGTCAGCGTCACCCGACGGGTGGTCCGGACGAACAGGGGCGTCTGAAGCTCGCGCTCCAGGGCCCGGATCGAGGCGGACAGGCCCGACTGGGACACCAGAAGGCGTTCGGCGGCCCGGGTGAAGTGCTGGTCCTCGGCGACCGCGACGAAATGCTGGAGATGGCGCAGTTCCATGATTGAGAAGCCTAGCCGCTGAGTTCCATCGGATTCTCCTGTTGGACCACTGCCCGCAGGTCGCGCGAGAGTGGGTACCCGGTTCCCTGGAACCGTCTTCTCGTGTGCCAACCCCTCTGGAGTCGCGTTGTACACCGCACACCCCGACCGCTACGCGGACATGCCCTACCGGCGCACCGGACGCAGCGGCCTGAAGCTCCCCGCGATCTCGCTCGGCCTGTGGCACAACTTCGGGCCCGACCGTCCCGTCGAGACCCAGCGGGCCATCCTGCGCCGCGCCTTCGACCTGGGCGTCACGCACTTCGACCTGGCCAACAACTACGGCCCGCCGCCCGGCGCCGCCGAGTCCGCCCTGGGCGAGGCGCTGACGGCGGACTTCGGCGGTCTCCGGGACGAGCTGGTGATCTCCACCAAGGCCGGCTATCTGATGTGGCCGGGCCCGTACGGCGAGTGGGGCTCCCGCAAGTACGTCCTGTCCTCGCTCGACCAGAGCCTGAGCCGCATGGGCCTGGACCACGTCGACATCTTCTACTCGCACCGCCCGGACCCGGAGACTCCCCTGGAGGAGACGATGGGCGCCCTGCACACGGCGGTCCAGCAGGGCAAGGCGCTCTACGTCGGCCTGTCCAACTACTCGGCCGAGCAGACCCGCGAGGCCGCCCGCATCCTCGGCGAGCTGGGCACCCCGCTGCTGATCCACCAGCCGCGCTACTCGATGCTCGACCGCCGCCCCGAGGACGGGGGCCTTCTGGATGCCCTCGACGAGCTGAAGGTCGGCTCGATCGTCTTCTCCCCGCTGGAGCAGGGCCTGCTCTCCTCCCGCTACCTCGACGGCATCCCGGAGGGTTCCCGGGCGGCGAGCGACAGCCCGTTCCTGAACTCGGACGCGGTCACCGAGGACCTGGTGGGCCGGCTGCGCGCCCTCGACGAGATCGCCAAGGGGCGCGGCCAGACCCTCGCACAGCTGGCTCTGGCCTGGGTGCTGCGCGGCGGCCGGGTGACCTCCGCGCTGGTCGGCGCGAGCAGTCCGCAGCAGATCGAGGACAGCGTCGCGACCACCCGCAACCTGGACTTCGACGCCGACGAACTGGCCCGCATCGACGCCATCGTCAAGCCGTAAGCCGCTCGCTGACCTCCCAGAGGCGGGCCGCCGCCACCGGGTCCACGGCGTAACCGAGGACGCCGGGCGTCTCCGCACCGGCGCGCCAGGCGTCCTCGTCCGCGGCGGCGACCAGCGGGCTGATGTCGCAGTTCTCGCAATAGTCCCCGCCCCGCCCGTCGAGCCGCGCGCTGGTCGCGCACCAGACACTGGTGGCCGCGCCCTGCTCGATCGTCTTCAGCTGCCGGGCGGGGTCGCGGACCGGGCGGCCCTCCTCGTCGACAGCTCCGGCCGCGCGGATGACGTCGTCGGAGATGTGCTTGGCGAGCCCGGTGTCGATGATCGTGCCCGGGTGCACGGAGAAGGCGCGTACGCCCTCGGCCCGGCCGCGCCGGTCCAATTCCACGGCGAAGAGCGCGTTGGCCGTCTTCGACTGGCCGTAGGCGACGAAGGGCTCGTAGGGCCGGTGCTCGAAGTTCAAGTCGTCGAAGTCGACGCCGGCGAAGCGGAAGCCACGCGACGAGACCGACACGACCCGCGCGCCATGAGCCGCCACAAGGGCCGGCCACAGCCGCTCCACGAGCTGGAAGTGCCCCAGGTGGTTCGTCGCGAACTGCACCTCGTATCCGCGAGCGTCCCGCGTCAACGGGGTCGCCATGATCCCGGCGCTGTTCACCAGGATGTGCAGCGGCCGCCCGGACGCCAGGAACTTCTCCGCGAAGGCGTCGATCGACGCCGGGTCCAGCAGGTCCAGGTGCGCGATCTCGACGCCGGGCACGTCCTTGAGCGCGGCGGCGGCCCGCTCCGGATCCCGCGCCGGTACGACGACCTCGGCACCGGCGTCGTGCAGGACGCGTGCCGTCTCAAGGCCGATGCCGGAGTAACCGCCGGTGACGATCGCGACCTTGCCGGTCAGGTCGATCCCCTCGATCACGTCCTCGGCGGTGGACGCGGCGCCGAAGCCGGAACCCACGGGCTGCTGTGCGGTGGTCATGTCTGATCTCTCCTCGATGTGAACCGTCCTGACCACCGTAGGACGCCGGATCCGCACGATGAATGCTTGAGGATCCGCATTACTTGCGTGATAGTTCGAGCATGTCCGCAGACCCGCTGTCCGACGCCCTCGCCGTCGCCGACGCCCGCAGTGTGCTCTCCGGCGGCTTCACGGCCGGCGGGGACTGGGCGATCAACCTGCGCGGCCGTGACCGGCTGAAGGTGAACGCCCTCGTGCGGGGCGAGTGTCTGCTGTTCCGCGAGGCGGGCGGTGAACCGGTGCGGCTCGCGGAGGGCGACATCGTGGTCTCCGACGGCGCGAAGCCGTACGTCCTGTGCAGTCGGCCCGGCATCCGGCCGCTGGACTCCGCCGACGTCACCGTCGACCCGGTCACCCGCATGGCCCGGCTCGGCGACGGTGAGACGGACGTCGTCTGCGTGTCCGGGCACATCGACCTCAGCCGCGACCGTGGCGACCTGCTGCGCCGGGCCCTGCCGGAACTCGTCCACGTACGGGCCGACATGGCCGAGGCCGGCGCGCTGCGTTGGCTCATCGGGCAGCTGTCGGAGGAGATGACCACGCGCAGGGCCGGGGTCGAGTTCGCCTCGGACCATCTCTCGCAGCTGATGTTCGTCCAGGTGATGCGCGTCTGCCTGACCGAGGCGGACGGGCTGCCGCCCGGCTGGCTGCGGGCGCTGGCCGACGAACGGCTCGCCCCGGCGCTGCGGTTGATGCACGAAGACCCGGCCCACCCTTGGCAGTTGGAGGAGCTGGCCCGGGCGGCCGCGATGTCCCGCACCACCTTCGCCGTACGGTTCAAGGAGGCGGCCGGGGTGCCGCCTCTGACGTACCTGCTGAACTGGCGCATGAGCCTGGCCGCCCGGTCCCTGAGGCAGGACACCGCCCCCGTGGCGGAGCTCGCCCGCTCCGTCGGCTACACCTCCGAGAGCGCCTTCAGCAACGCCTTCAAACGGACGGTCGGCGTGGCTCCGCGGCGGTACCGGGAGGAGGCCGCGGCGGTTGGGGAGGAGGCGGCGGCTAGGAGTTGAGCCGCTCTTCGAGGCGTACGGTCACCTGGTCGCCCTCCGCCTTGCCGATGGCCTTGCGCAGGTCGGCCTTCACGGGCAGTTTGTGCGTGCCGTCACCCAGGGCCATGAACGAGCTGCGGAACGGGTGTCCGTCGATCGTGCCGCGGACCTTGACCAGCCCGCGGGTGCCGAAGAACTCCACCGACCTCGGCCAGACCAGATAGGTCCAGCCGCCCTCGTTCGGGCTCTTGCGCAGGACCGCGGTGAACTCCTCGGCCAGCTTCTCGGTCGTCGTCATGATCGTCTCCTCGCTCCCGGCGGCCAGGTACGCGGCCGTGTGCTCTGCCGTGTACTCAAGAGACCACCGGGAGCGCGAAAACTCATCGCGGACGCCGGCCCTCAGGCCCCGGCGGGCACCCGGTCCAGGAAACCGAGCACGGAGCGGATCCGCCCGTCCGCGTCCAGTGTGATCACGTCGAAGCCCGCCACCGGCGCCGAGCCATCGGCCTCGTTCACCAACTCCCAGGCGAACCGGGCGGTTTCATGGTGACCGTCCACCGCGCCGGCGAGTTTGAAGGAGAATCCGGGGAACTGCTCGTGCGCCCCCGCGATCACGGCCGCGATCTGTTCGTGCCCGCTGACGTCCGTGAGGGGGTCGGTGTAGCCTCCGTCCGCGGCCCACGCGGTGGCGACCGCCTTCGCCAACTCCTCGGGTTCGCCCGCGTTCCAGGCCTCGAAGTAACGGGCGGCGGCAAGCTCGTAACGGTCGGTGTTCGCGGACATGGCGATCAGCCTCCATCGAGGTGGTCGTTGCTGGTCAGGACCCGTGGCCGCGCTCTCGGCGACCCGGTACGACCACCCTGCCCGGCCGTGCGCCGGACGTCGATTACCTCTCGGGTAATGACGGGACCCGTCGCGTTTCGGCCAACTCGACCTGTGAATATGCCAGGAGAGTGGCCGGAAATCCGTGGTGACAGTGTTTCGCAAGTGAACATACTCAACTGTTAGGAACTTCACATCGAGCGAAGAACCGATCACGCACAGCAGTTGGGTAAACCCAGAGCGACACCGCAGCACAGCACATGAGCCGCACCGAAAGCGAGGCCTGCCGACAGGCGTAGGAAGCGACGGGGGAGCGAACGTGCATGACGAGTTCTTATGCCACGTGACGGCATACGGCACCTGCGCGGGCGAGCGCATCGGTGTACCTCTGGGCACCTATCGCGCCCCGACCCTGGCTCTCGCCCTGTGGTGGCTGCGGGACCGCGCGAACTGGATCGCCGACCGTCTGGACCCCCTGCCCGAGGCCGAGCACTTCCCGCCCAGCTCACTCGTCCCGGTCGCGGACACCGTGCTCGACGTGCCCGCCGTGCTGCGTGCCTGGTGCGGCGATGTCACCCAACAGGAGCTGGTGGCCAACGAGTTGGCCGCCGGGCGGCTGGTGCGGATCGCCCTCTATGACGACACCACCGAGTACGAGCTGATGGCCGAGTCCATCGACGCGCTGCGGATGCAGCGGATGAGCCCCGGACTGTACGTGTCGGTCGGCTGACCGGCGGCCCGCTCGCCGCGCCGGGCGCACATGGGTACGAATCGGTAGAATTTCCCGCATGGCAGAGCGGGTGATCGCGCCGAGCGCGCCCGAACTCGTCCTGGAGACCGACACGGGCTCCACGGTGATGAGTCCGAGCCACGACTACCACGTCGGACGTGACCCGATGTGCGACATCGTCATCGATGACGCCCGGGTCTCCTGGCACCACGCGGTGCTGCGCCCCGAGGCCGACCACTGGACCCTCGCGGACGAGAACAGCACGAACGGCACCTACGCCGACGGCCGCCGCGTCCAGGAGTGGGGCGTCGGCGCGGGCAGCGTCATCCGCTTCGGCAACCCCGCCGACGGCCCCCGCGCCGTCCTGGTCGACCGCCCGGCACCGGCCCCGGAGCGCCCCTCGGCGGTCTCCATGCCCCGCCTCACCAGCACCTTCCGTCAGCCCACGACCGTACGACCGTTGCCCGCCCGCACCGTCCGCATCGGCCGCGGCCCCGACAACGACCTGATCGTCGACGACCTCGTCGCCTCCCGCCGGCACGCCGAACTGCGCGCGCTGCCCGACGGCACCTACGAGATCGTCGACGTGGGCAGCCACAACGGCACCTTCCTCAACGGCTCACCCGTCACCCGCGCCCCGCTCGGCCCCGGCGACATCGTCGGCATCGGCCACTCCGCGTTCTGCCTGGTGGGCGACGAGCTCCAGGAGTACGTCGACACCGGCGAGGTCTCCCTCGACGTCCAGGACCTCACGGTCGCCGTCGACCGGGGCCGCAAGACGCTGCTCGACCACGTGGCGTTCCCGGTGGGGGAGAAGTGCCTGCTCGCGGTCGTCGGCCCCAGCGGCGCCGGGAAGTCCACACTCCTGGGCGCCCTCACCGGCCAGCGCCCCGCCGACCACGGCACCGTCCTCTACGACGGCCGCGACCTCTACCGCGACTACGCCGAACTGCGCCAGCGCATCGGCCTCGTCCCCCAGGACGACATCCTGCACGCCCAGCTCACCGTCCGCAGCGCCCTGTCCTACGCCGCCGAACTGCGCTTCCCGCAGGACACCGCGAGGGCCGAACGGCGGGCCAGGGTCGACGAGGTGATCCGCGAACTCGGCCTGGAGGAGCGCGCGGGACAGCACGTCCACAGCCTCTCCGGCGGGCAGCGCAAGCGGGTCAGCGTGGCCCTGGAACTGCTGACCAAGCCGTCCCTGCTCTTCCTGGACGAGCCGACCTCGGGCCTGGACCCCGGCATGGACCGCTCGGTGATGCACATGCTGCGCGGCCTCGCCGACGACGGCCGCACGGTCATCGTCGTGACCCACAGCGTGCTGAGCCTGGACGTCTGCGACCGGCTCCTCGTCCTCGCCCCCGGCGGCAAGGTCGCCTACTACGGCCCGCCCGAGGACGCCCTCGCCTTCTTCGGCTTCGAGCAGTGGCCGGAGGCCTTCGAGGCCTTCGAACGGGACCGCGACCGCGACTGGGCGGGCGACTTCCACGTCTCGCCCTTCCACCGGCAGTACGTCGCCGACTCCTCCGCGCAGCCCCGCGTGGACCGGTCGGGTCCTGTGGTGTTCACCCCGCCGCCCCGCCCGCGCAGTCGAAGTGCCCAACTCCGCACCCTGATCCGCCGCTACACCGCCGCCCTCGCCGCCGACCGCACCTTCCTCGCCATCATGATCGCGCTGCCGTTCGTGATGGGCGCCATGGCCCGGGCCCTTGCGGGCAGCAAGCTGACGCAGGAGACCGCGATGAACGCGCTGCTCATCCTGTGCGTCGGCGGAGTCCTCACCGGAGCGGCCAACGCGGTGCGCGAGCTGGTCAAGGAACGCACCATCTACCAGCGCGAGCGGGCCGTCGGCCTGTCCAGATCGGCGTACCTGCTCTCGAAGGTCGTCGTGCTCGGCACGATCACCGTGCTCCAGGCGGTCGTACTGACCCTGGTGGCGCTGCTCGGCGTCGACCTCAACGCGCCCGGTGGCGAAGGCGTGTTGATGCCACCCCTTGTCGAAATCACCGTGGCGGTGGCCCTGTTGGCCTTCACCGCGATGATGCTCGGCCTGCTGGTCTCGGCCCTGGTGCGCAAGGAGGAGGTGACGATGCCGCTGCTCGTGCTGCTCGCCATCGTCCAAGTCGTCTTCTGCGGCGCCCTGTTGAAGCTGCACGGCGTGCCGGGCCTGGAACAGCTGTCCTGGCTGGTGCCCTCCCGCTGGGCGCTCGGCGCGATGGCCGGCACCGTCGGACTGTCCCGGATCGTGCCGGGCGAACTGACCGGCGACCCGCTGTTCCGGCACTCGACCGGGGTCTGGCTGCTCAACATCGGCATGCTGATCGTCCTGTCGGCGGTCTTCGGCTGGGCGGTCTCCCGGCTGCTGCGCCGGCACGAACCCGCCGTGATGCGGAAGTAGGGGTGGCCGCCCGATGACGACCCCCGGCTTCCGGCCCACCCACGTCGTCCCCCAGCACGGCATGCCCGCCTGGGAGGCCCCCGACCCGGCCCGCCCCACCATGCCCCTCGACCCGCTGCTGCCGGTCCAGCTCGTCGAGCGGCGCGGCGACTGGGGACACGTGCAGTGCGCCAACGGCTGGTCGGCCTGGGTCGACGGCCGCCATCTGGTCGCCGTACCCCAGGACCCGCCCACCACCGGCGACCCCGAGGCCCGCACGGCCGACCCGCGCCCCCTCATCGCCCGCGCCGAACAGACGCTGGCCCACTACCGGGCCGCCGTCGAGGAGTTGGCGGGCGGCGGCCTCGACGGTGAGACCTTCCGCGTCCGCACCCGGGGCCTGCGGATCGGGATCGTCGTCGACGGAGAGTCGGTGTGGCTCTACGACACCGACCACGGCCGCTGGGTCTACGGCGACGGAACCCGCCTGAGCACCTACGCGACGGACGACGGACCCCGCGCCGCCGCACCGGACCCCGGCCACGGCCGAGCCGCGGCACCGGACCCCGGCCACGCCCCCACCCAGGTCGTGAGCCCCGATGGCCCGTGACACGAGCCTCTTCTCCGGCCGCCCCTCCGAGCTGATCGGCCGGCAGGTCGCCGGCTACCGCATCGAGCGCGAGATCGGCCGGGGCGGCATGGCCGTCGTCTACCGGGCCCGCGATCTGCGCCTGGACCGCGCGGTCGCGCTCAAGCTGCTCGCCCCGGAACTCGCCCGCAACGACACCTTCCGGCTCCGCTTCACCCACGAGTCCCGGGCCGCCGCGGCCATCGACCACCCGCACATCGTGCCCGTCTTCGAGGCGGGCGAGACGGACGGCGTCCTGTACATCGCCATGCGCTACGTCGAGGGCAGCGACCTGCGTCATCTCCTGGACCGCCAGGGCCCGTTGGCGCCGCCCGCCACCCTGCGCATCGCCGCCCAGGTGGCCTCCGCGCTGGACGCGGCGCACGACCACGGCCTGGTCCACCGGGACGTGAAACCGGGCAACATCCTGGTCGCCCGCGGCACCGACAGCGACCACCCCGAGCACGTCTACCTCACCGACTTCGGCCTGACCAAGAAGTCCCTCTCCCTGACCGGCTTCACCTCGGTCGGCCAGTTCGTCGGCACCCTCGACTACGTGGCCCCCGAGCAGATCTCCGGCCGCCCGGTCGACGGCCGCTGCGACGTCTACGGCCTGGCCTGCGTCGTCTACGAGTCCCTGGCGGGCCGCCCGCCCTTCCGCCGCGACGACGACATGGCTCTCCTGTGGGCCCACCAGTACGACGAACCGCCCCCGCTGACCGAATCCCGCCCCGACCTCTCCGCACCGGTCGACGCGGTGTTCGCCAAGGCCCTCGCCAAGTCACCCGACGACCGCCACGACTCCTGCCTCGCGTTCATCACCGCCCTGCGCTCCGCCACGAACGGCGAAGTGCCGGATGCCCACCCGCCGACCGAGGTCGACCTGCGCGTGGTGGCCCCCGGGAAGGAGCGCCCCGCACCGCCACCGCGCTGGGCGGCGCCGGTCTTCGGAGGCCGTCGCTAACGCCCGGCCCGCGCACCCCGCCGTCGCACCGGCTTCGCCAGGAGCGCGCCCAGGAAGCCCGCCACCAGTCCCCACGCGAGGGCGAGGCCCAGCGCGGACCACACCTTGGGCTTGAGGAACAGGTCCCCGGACAAGCCGCCGCCCAGGTCGCCGATGCCCAGGACGGAGAGCCCGTAGTGGGCGGAGATCCGGCCGACCAGGCAGATCATGAGCACGGTCAGCGCGAGGGCGACGGCCATGTGCAGGGCGTGCTGCCAGGCGCGGACCCGGGCCGGGGAACGGGCGGCCATCACGAACGCCGCGGCCAGCAGCAGGACCGCGTCGACGGCCACCAGCCACCACACGTTGCCGTCGTGCTCGGCGAGGGTGCGCACGTTGAGCGTGGAGACGTCCGGGGTGCGCAGCGCCTCGTCGAGGACGTGCGGCATGGGCAGGCCGAACGGTCCCTCCACCCGGCCGCTCCACGTGACACCGAGGCCGAGCGTGAAGGCGAGCCAGACCAGGTTGGGCAGACCGAGCAGGAGCACGGCGAGCGTCTCGGGGGCATGCCCCTTCGTCGCCGCGGTCACCAGCGCGACGACGGCGCCCAGAGCGACGTACGCGAGAAGTAGGACGACCATGGCGTACGCGGCCGGTCGGACCGACTCCTGGAAGCGCAGCAGGCGTCCCGGCAGCGGCGCTCCGCGTGAGACCAGCAGAGACAACACCAGTACGCCCGCCAGCCACAGCAGGCCGAAGAACAGGGTCTGCGGCACGTCCGTCGTGAAGCCGACTTTGGGCGAGGCGTCCAGGAGGTCGCCGAGATCGCCGAGCGTGCTGTCACCGACCGAGAGCTTGAAGGTCTGCCGGGCGCCGAAGGCCAGGCCCAGCAGCGCGAGCAGCCACAGCACGGCGAGCCGCACGGCCCAGCCGACCAGTTCCGGCGTCCCGGCGACCGCCCGGTGCCGCAGCGGCCGTAGAAAGCCCACGGCGAGGACGAGAGCGCCGGCGAGGGTGACGGAGAGCGGGATGACCGTCAGGCCCGCCTTGGTGTCGGCGAGATCGCCGGCGTTCCCGGAGAGCTCGATCGTGCCGCCGACCGCCGTGACCACCGTCGCCGCGACGACCCGCGGGAAGGCGCCGTCCGGAAGATCCGCCGCCCCGGCCGCCCACAGCCCCAGGGCCGCGACGACCCCCATCACAAGGATCGGGGCCAGTACCGCGGCCAGTGCCTGGAGCCAGCCGTGGCGGGCGAATGCCTGGTGGGAGGGGGTTCGGAGGCTCACTCTCGCCACGCTAGACAGCCTCGGCGCGGCCCGCCCGCCGGGAGGGCCGTCCGCGTCGGCTTGCGAGCGACACCGAACCGGAGCACACAATGGGCACAAGGCATGACATTGCGGCCAAATCGGGGCGAGCCGCAGGAACCGCGTCGGGAAGAAGACCTCGTGAGCGTCGAACCGCCGTCATCCGGCCGCCCCACAGGCCCGCCCTCAGGACCCCTGTCGGGCCCCTCCGAGCCGCCCTCGGGTCCGCCCTCCCAGCCACCCGGCAGCAGCGGTGGCACACCGTCGCCGGAACCCCACCATCCCTGGTGGAAGTCCGCGCCCCGGGTCGCGATCATCGCCACCGTCGCGGTGGCCGCCGTGGTGCTGGGCCTCGTGTTCTCCCGCTCCGACGGCAGTTCGAACAGCGCCTCGGACAGCGGCGGCGAGGTCTTCCTCCAGTCCGCGGCCAAGACGGGCCCCGATCCGTTCACGGAGTCGACGGCCAAGGACAGCTCGGCCGCGCCCGTCTCCGCGAGCCCGGCCACCGAATCGGCGCCCGCGAACGCGGTACGCGGGGTCGACGGCGGAGCGGCCGGACTCTACGGCGGCAGCCTCAACGTCTCCGCCTGTGACGTGGAGAAGCAGATCAAGTCCCTCCAGGCGAACCCGTCGAAGAACCGGGCCTTCGCCTCGGTCGAGGGCATCCAGCCCGACCAGGTCCCGAGCTACCTGCGCTCCCTCACGCCCGTGCAACTGCGTATGGACACGCGCGTCACCAACCACGGCTACCGCAACGGCGCCGCCACCAGCTACCAGGCCGTCCTCCAGACCGGTACCGCCGTCCTCGTCGACGGCCACGGCGTGCCCCGGGTCCGCTGCGCCTGCGGCAACCCGCTCACCCCGCCCGTCGCCCAGCGGACCGCACCGAAGCCGACGGGCGACTCCTGGGCCTCGTACCGCTCCTCGAACGTCGTCGTGGTCACCCCCGCACCGCAGATCATCAACATCTTCGTGATCTACGACCCCCACCACGACCAGTGGATCGCCCGGCACCGCGGCGACACGGGCCACAAGGACGAGCACACCAAGCCGCCGGTGGACCATCCCTCGCCGTCGGTCAGCGTGTCCACCCCGACCTCGCCGTCGACCTCGACGTCCGACTCCCCGTCGCCGTCCCCGTGCGTCTCCTCGCCCACCGCGAGCCCCGGCACCGCGACCCCTTCGGGCAGCCCGTGTCCGTCGACGTCGACCGCCCCCTCCTCGAAGACACCGTCCTCCGAACCGCCCACCAGCGAGCCGGAGTCGTCGGGTTCCTCGGCCTCCGAGCAGCCGATCGCCCCGGACACGGCAGACACGACGACGGCCTCGAACTCCTCCGCGCCGGGGCTCGCGTCGACGTACAGTGCTCCGGGGTCGTCCGCCACCACACCGGCGTTCTGAGACGAACGGGACACACCGGGACTGCGCGGCGCGGCTCGGGGTACGAGCACTGGTGCAAGAGCGTCCGGCCAGTCCGGCTTCCGAGAGAGAAACGCATGACCGAGCACGTGGGCGGGGCAGTGGTACCGACGGGGTTCGACGTGCCCGTGGAACCGCTGCGGCGCGCCGCGCACTACACGGGTGAACCGGGATGCATCGCCGAGGCGCGGTCCTTCGCCGCGCTCTTCGTCGAGCAACTGCGGACCGAGTGGTGCGCCATGATCGACGACCGCGTCCGGGACGAGCTGCTGCTCGTCGTGAGCGAACTGGTCACCAACGCCGACCGGCACAGCAACGGGCCGTACATCCTGGAGCTGGAGGGCACCGACACGGCGGTGACCGTGTGCGTCTGCGACAGCAGCGCCGCGCTTCCGCACCGGTTCCCGCGGGACCCGCAGCGCATCGGCCGGCACGGCCTGGAGATAGTGCACGCGCTGGCGGCCCGGATCAGCGTCGAGCGGGTGCCGGTCGGCAAGCGCGTGAGCGCGGTGCTGCCGTTGAACGGCGAGTGAGCCGACTGCTGTTTGTCGCAGGGCAGACGACAGAGCGACCGTCCCGCCGCCCGGTCGGCGGCTGAGACGGTCGCTCTGTGCGTCGGACGTAGTTGTCAGGCGTAGTCGAGCTCGCCCAGCATGCCTTCACGCAGTCGCGTGATGATCCGCTTGATCAGCCGGGACACATGCATCTGCGAGCAGCCGAGGCGTTCGCCGATCTCCGCCTGGGTGGCTTCCTCCACGAACCGCATATGGATGATCTGCCGGTCGCGCTCGCCGAGTTCGGCCATCAGCGGGGCGAGGGACTGGCAGTCCTCGACGAGTCGCAGCCCGTCCTCCTCCACGCCGATGAAGTCGGCGAGGACGGACTCGCCGCCCTCCGCTCCGTCGCCGGTGAGCGCGGCGTCCAGGGACGAGGAGTTGTAGCCGTTCGAGGCGATCTGGCCCTCGATGACCTGGCTCTCGGAGATGTTCATGAGCGTGGCGAGTTCGGCGACCGAGGGCTCCCGGTCCAGCCTGCTGGCGAGTTCCTCGCGGGCCTTGGCCAGCTCGACGCGCAACTCCTGGAGCCGGCGCGGTACATGCACCGCCCAGGTCGTGTCACGGAAGAAGCGCTTGATCTCGCCGACGATGTAGGGGATCGCGAAGGAGGTGAACTCGACCTCCCTGGACAGCTCGAACCGGTCGATCGCCTTGATCAGACCGATCATCCCGGTCTGGACGATGTCCTCCATGTCGTCCCCGCGCCCCCGGAACCGCCCGGCGGCGAAACGGACCAACGACATGTTCATCTCGATCAGCGTGTTGCGCGCGTACTGGAACTCCTCTGTGCCCTCTTCCAGTTCGCTCAGCCGCTGGAAGAACTGGCGGGACAGCTCGCGCGCGTCACGCGGGGCGACGGCCCGCGGCTCGGCGATTCCCGGCAGCCGTGCGCCACTCGTGCTGGTCCCGGCGGTCCTCTCCCTGACCTGTGCCTTTGACCGGTTCACGGCGGTGTCCATTACCTCTCCCACGAAAGTCTCGGCCCGGCGGCGGTCCGCCGGCCTCGGTTCCTTCGCAGAGCGGGTACCCCGGGTCCGGGATCCCATGCCCAACAACCTTCGGGAAAAAGAAAACTGACCGCGGCTTCACCCAGAGCGGAACGCCGACCTCTTCCCCTGGAGTCGAAGATATCTAGGCTGAAGAGGGTGAGCAGCCAAGCGCCGAACGAAGCCCGAGTCATCCCCCTGCGTCCCGCGCGGCCGGCCGACTCCCCAGCGCCGGGGCGGGCCCCCGAGGCGCCGGTGACCCCGGTCACCCCCGCGCCGAGGGAGCCGCTGTGGCGCGACCTGGTCGGTGACGTCCTGCGGCGCGAGCGGCTCGCCCAGGAGCGCACACTCAAGGACGTGGCCGACGCGGCCCGGATCTCCATGCCCTACCTCTCCGAGGTGGAGCGCGGCCGCAAGGAGGCCTCCTCCGAGGTCCTCGCGGCCGCCGCCCACGCCCTGGGCCTCGGCCTCGGCGACCTGCTGTCGCTGGCGCACGGCGAGCTCACCCGGATCGAGAGCCGCCGGCAGCGCAGGAGCCGCGGCGCGTCCACCTCGTCGTACGACGGGCTGTGCCTGGTCGCCTGAGACGGTCCGCGGGCCGGCGTCTCACACCCGTGCCAGGCGCCGGCTCACCACCTCGTCCGCCAGTCCGTAGGCGACCGCCTCCTGGGCGGTGAACACCTTGTCGCGGTCCATGTCCGCGCGCAGGGTCGCGATGTCGTGGTGGGTGTGCCGGGACAGCACCTCCTCGACCTGCGAGCGGATCCTGACCATCTCCTTGGCCTGCAGGGCCAGATCGGAGACCGTGCCCTGCCGGCCGCCGCTGGCGGGCTGCCCGAGCAGCACACGCGCGTGCTCCAGCACGAACCGGCGTCCCGGATCCCCGCCGGCCAGCAGGACGGCCGCCGTGGACGCGGCCTGTCCGACGCAGAACGTCGAGATCGGTACCTGGACGTAGGTCATCGTGTCGTAGATCGCCATCAGCGAAGTGAACGAGCCGCCGGGCGAGTTGAGGTAGATCGCGATCTCGTTGTCCGGGGCCGCCGACTCCAGATGGAGGAGTTGGGCGATGACGACGTTGGCGACGCCGTCGTCGATCTCGGTGCCGAGGAAGATGATCCGCTCGGACAGCAGTTTGCTGAACACGTCGTAGGACCGCTCGCCCTGCGGGGTCCGCTCGACGACGTTCGGAATCGTGTAGGTCCCCATGTCACAGCCCCATCCGTCGTCGTGCGGCGGCCGGGCGGATGTCGGCGAGCGACTCCAGGACCCGGTCCACCATGCCGTACTCCTTGGCCTCCTCGGCCGTGAACCAGCGGTCGCGGTCGCCGTCCCGCGAGATCGTCTCCGGGCTCTGGCCGGTGTGCTCGGCGGTGATCCGCTCGATGGTCCGCTTGGTGAAGTCCAGGTTGTCCGCCTGGATCTCGATGTCCGCAGTGGTGCCGCCGATGCCCGCCGACGGCTGGTGCATCATGATCCGAGCGTGGGGGAGGGAGTAGCGCTTGCCGGCCGTGCCGACGCTGAGCAGGAACTGGCCCATGCTCGCCGCGAACCCCATCGCGAGCGTGGACACGTCGTTCGGGATCAGCCGCATGGTGTCGTAGATGGCGAGCCCCGCGTGGACCGAGCCGCCCGGGCTGTTGATGAACAGCCCGATGTCGGTCCGCGGGTCCTCCGCCGACAGCAGGAGCAGCTGGGCGCAGATCCGGTTGGCGGAGGTCTCGTTGACCTCGGTCCCGAGGAACACGATCCGCTGACCGAGGAGTTGGGAGGCGAGGTGGTCGTCGAAGCGGGTGGGCGGGGATTCGCCCTCCTCGGCCTGGGGTGCGGTGAGGGGAGTCATCGGTCCTCCTGGGTTGTTCGGTCGAGGCGTTGTCGCCGTCGACTCCACTCTTGGCCCAGGTCGGCGCGTCGATGCGCTTTCTCTGCCCGCGGCAGATTCGCCACGGGCAGAGCGCGTCCTCAGTCCTTCTCGCGCAGCTGCCGGAAGAACGCCCGCACGTCCGTGACCAGTAGGTCCGGCTCTTCCATCGCGGGGAAGTGACCGCCTCGGTCGAACTCCGTCCAGCGGACCAGGTTCTCGGTCCGCTCCGCCTTGTGGCGCAGGGGGAGTTGGGGCTCGGCCGGGAAGACGGCGACGGCCGTCGGGGCGGCGGACGGCTCGGTGGGGCGGGCGGCGCGGCCGGTGGCGTGGGCGCGTTCGTAGTAGATGCGGGCCGCCGAACCGGCTGTGCCGGTCAGCCAGTACAGCATCACGTTGGTGAGCATCCGGTCCCGGTCGACGGCGTCCTCGGGGAGCAGGTCCGAGTCCGTCCACGCCTGGAACTTCTCGACGATCCAGGCGAGTTGGCCGACCGGCGAGTCGGTGAGCGCGTACGCGAGGGTCTGCGGCCGGGTGGACTGCAGGACGGCGTACCCGGTGCCCTCGCGCGACCACTCGCTCCAGCGGCGCCACGACAGGAGCGCCCGCTCCTGCTCCTCCGTGTCGAGGGTGTCCAGCTCGTCGGGGGTCGGTTCGGTGGACTGCTGCCCGCCGGGCAGCAGATTCAGATGTACGCCGATCACGCGGTCGGGGTGGGCGCGCCCCAGTTCGCGGGAGATCGCGGCGCCCCAGTCGCCGCCCTGCGCCCCGAACCGCTCGTAGCCGAGGCGCCGCATCAGCTCGGCCCACGCGTCGGCGATCCGCCCGGCCTCCCAGCCGAGGTCGGCCGGCGGCCCGGACAGCCCGAAGCCGGGGATGCTCGGCACCACGACATGGAACGCGTCGGCCGCGTCCCCGCCGTGCGCGACCGGGTCGGTGAGCGGTCCCACGATGTCCAGGAACTCGACGATCGAGCCCGGCCAGCCGTGCGTGATGATCAGCGGGGTGGCGTCCGGCTCCGGCGAGCGGACGTGCGCGAAGTGGACGTTCGAGCCGTCGATCGTGGTCGTGAACTGCGGCCACTCGTTGAGCAGCGCCTCCGCCGCCCGCCAGTCGTACGCGTGCCGCCAGTGCCGGACGAGTTCGCGCAGATAGTCGGCCGGCACGCCGTACGCCCAGCCGGTGCCGGGCAGCTCGTCCGGCCATCGGGTGCGGTCGAGACGGTCGTGGAGATCGTCGAGGTCGCGCTGCGGGATGTCGATGCGGAAGGGACGGATGCTCTCGGCGGGCGAAGACGTCATGGTGGGGAGCCTAGTTCGGGGCCGGGAGACGGCCATCCGGATTACCTTCCGCTCGACCGATGAGTTCGGGGCAGCGGACCGGTCGATACAGATGACGGCGTTCCACGCAGCTGACCGTGTTCCACGGACTGCGTTCCATCCACCCCGCTCCACCGCCCAGGAGGTGCACATGACCACCGACGGATTCACCACGTGTCTCTGGTTCGACGGCCAGGCCGAGGAGGCCGCGCACTACTACGTCTCGGTCTTCAAGAACTCCAGCGTCGGCAAGGTGGCCCGCTACACCGAGGGCGCCATGCAGCCGGCCGGCACGGTCCTGACCGTGGAGTTCACGGCCAACGGCCACAAGTTCCTCGCGCTCAACGGCGGCCCCCAGTTCAAGTTCAACGAGGCCGTCTCCTTCATGATCGACTGCGCGGACCAGGAGGAGGTCGACTACTACTGGACCAAGCTCATCGAAGGCGGCGGCGAGCCCGGCCCCTGCGGCTGGCTCAAGGACCGCTACGGCCTGTCCTGGCAGGTCGTGCCGGACCGCCTGGAAGCCATGATCAGCGACCCGGACACGACGAAGTCGTCCCGCGCGATGGCCGCGATGATGAAGATGGGCAAGCTCGACATCGCGGCCCTGGAGAAGGCGTTCGCGGGCGAGTAGCCCTCTCGGTGGCGGGGCGCACGCAGCCCTAGCGCTCGGTGGCCTCCGGCGGCCGGCCCGACCCCTCCGCGTCCGCGGCGAGGGCGGCCCGGCCGCCGGCCGCCAGCAGGGCGAGCACGGCGAGGACGGCCAGCAGGACCAGGGCGAGGAGTACGACGGTCAGTACTGTCGGGTCGTTCCACAGGGCGAAGACCAGCGCCACGACGAGCAGCGCGCCGAGTGTGATCCAGCGGCGGTGCGCCTGAGCCAGCGTTCCGGCGCGACCGGCGTGGATCTGATGGCCGTACGCCCAGGTCGCCGCCGAGTCGGCCGTGCGCTCGGACGTCCTGCGGACGGCGACCGGCAGCCGGCCGGGGCCGATCAGATAGGCGCCCAGCGCGATCACCACGCCCAGGACGACGGCCGTGCGCAGGCTGAACTTCAGAAAGCGGAGCAGGGTGTCGAAGATCTCCGCCGCGGCGGCCGGTGACTGGATCTGCGCCGGGAGATGGTCCAGGTAGTACCGGCGCGCCACGACGAGGGCGATCCCCACGAGCAGCGCGGCGAAGGCCGCCCCCAGGGCGGTACGGGCCAGGGCGCGCCGACGCTCGCGTGCCAGCAGCACACCCGACGCGCCGAGCACCACCAGCAGGACGGGCAGCCAGTTCCCGACCACGTCCAGCAGCCGCGCGCCACCCCGGATGCGATCCAACTGGTCGGACCGGAGGAGCACCAGCTCCTTCTCCACCTGCGGGATCTTGTCCGCCGGCGCCAGTCCCTCGGCCACCAGTTCCTTCTTCACCTGGTCGACGGCCGCCCCGACGTCCAGCGTGACCGTGCCCTCGTCGACGCCGACCGCGCCCCGGCCCTCACCGGTGAGGGCGTGCACCACGGCGTCGTGGGCGGTCCGGTTGGCGGACGTCCACACCTTCGCGAAGGCGTCGCTGCGCACGACCCGGGTCACCACCTTCTTCACCGCCTCGTGCACGGCGTCGTCCACCTGCGGACCCAGCATCCGCACGGCGGCCGCGGCCCGGGACGGCAGACCTTGCGACTCCAGCCAGGTGGAGATGTCCCCGACGGCCTGCGTGCCGTCCACGCGCACGGCCACAGCGTCGGTGATCCGGTGTACGGCCGCGTCCCGTACGCCGGGGCGCGTCGCCAGCGGGGACACGGTCGCCACATAGCGGTCGGTGTCGAGGGCGATGTCGTGCACCCAGGTGGCGAGCAGGGCGACCGGGACCAGGACGCAGGTCAGCACCAGGAGGATCGCGGAGGTGATGGCGCGGGCGATCCGGCCGGGCCGGGGTCTGTGTGGGCCGGGATCCTGCGGGGCGCTCATGGTGCCTCCCGGTTCCGTCCGGCCGTCCGCTGCCCCCATTCCCGCCGGAGCTCAGGACGTCGGCACGCCGGGAGGGGCCGTACGGGCGAAACCCGGAGACCGAAACCTGGAGAGCGAAACCCGGAGACCGCTATGCCACCGCCGCCACCTGCGTCGGCACCTCGGCGATCACCTGCAGGGCGTTCGGCCCTACGACGCGTCCTCGCCGATCACCCGTGTGATCTCCCGGCCGATCCGCAGGATGCCGGGGGAGCGGACCGGGCACGGCTTCGGTGTGGACGTGGTCGGGGCCAGACAGAAGTGCAGATAGTCCTTGCCGTAGTGCAGGGCCGTGCGGTCGGTGCCGGGATCGGTGCAGTAGGAGGGGTGTGCGTGCTCGTAGGCCGTGCACGGCAGGTACTGCGACCAGGTGTAGCGGGCCCCGGCCGGGCTCACCGTGGCGCCCGCGTCGGCGACCAGGTCGCCCGAGGCGGCGGCCTGCTTGTCGTAGAGGTCGTTCACCCGCCGGACCCGGTCCGGCGTGATCGGGTCGGGGCCCTGCAGCACCCAGACGACCTTCGGGCGCCGCGACCCGCCCGCGTCGGCGATCTGCGCGGTGAGCCTGCGCATGTCGGCCGCGTACCGCTCGAAGTACGTCTTCGGGGACGCGTCGTAGGTGATCCCGTCCATGCACCACGTGTAGGCCCACGCGTTGCCCCAGAACTGCAGCACCACGTAGTCCGGATGCCGCTCGCGGACCAGCGCCGCGGCCTTGGCCGTGTCGGGGACGAGCGACTTCTCACCGGTGCCCTCCAGGTAGTCGCACGGTGTGGTCCCCGAGTACGGGGCGCTCGTGTACGTCGCTCCCAGATCCCGGCGGAGTTCCTGGCCGACCACGTTCTGGGCCTCCATGGCGAGCGAGTCGCCGAGGTAGAGGACCCGGGGTGCCACGGCGGGACGGGTGCGCGGCGAGGCGGACGCGGAGGGGGGCGCCTGCTGCGGCTGGTGCGTGGTCGCGGCGGGCGTACCCGGCAGGCTGGGGGTCGGCGGCGCCTCCTCCGGCCCGGACGCGGGGTCCCCGCAGGCGCCGAGCAGCAGCACTGCGGAGAGCAGCGCCCCCACGATCCACGGCTTCCGCATGCAACAACTCCCGCCCCGGAGCCCGAAATCGGCTCACCAGGCAAGCACAGCGCGGCACAACGGGGAAGACATCGGGCGTTGTTGAGGCCGTGCCGAGGCCTTGCGGTCAGGGCTCGCCGAGGTGTTCCAGGAGATCCAGCAGGTCCGTCAGGGGCAGCGGCTTGGTGAGGTGGGCGTCGAAGCCCGCGGCCCGGGACAGCGCACGGTCGGTGCCCTGACTGAAGCCGGACACCGCGATCAGGCGGAGGCCGGTGCCGTCCGGTCGGGACCGCAGCGCGCGGGCGATCGCGTAGCCGTCCATGTCCGGCAGCCCCAGGTCGCACAGGACGACGTCGAAGGGGTGCGACTCGGTGACGGAGAGGGCGTCGGTGCCCGTGTGCACCGCCGTGACCTGGTGGCCCTGCCGTTCCAGCAGGGTGCGGTAGGTGGCGGCCAGGTCGGTGTTGTCCTCGACGATCAGGATCGACAGGGCGCGCGGGGCGGTCCGGAGGGGTGCCGGGCGGGGGTGTTGCGGGGCCGTGGAGTCGGTGGTCGGGAGGACGGCCGTGAACGTGGCGCCCTTGCCCGGGCCTTCGCTGTGCGCGGTGATCTCGCCGCCGTGCAGCTCCAGCACCGTCCGCACGACCGCGAGCCCGAGTCCCAGGCCCTCCGGGGTGTCGGGGCCGGCCGGGGCCGCCCGCATGAACACCCCGAACAGCTCCTCCGCCTGGGCGGGTTCGAACCCGATGCCGTCGTCGCGCACGGTCAGGCGGGCCAGTCCGTCCCCGGCGGTCAGACCGACCTCCGTGTGACCGCCGGGCCGCGTGTACTTGAGCGCGTTCGACAGCAGGTTCGTCAACACCTGGGCGAGCCGCAGCCGGTCGCCGTCCACGACCACCGGGCCCGGCGGCAGGACGGCGCCGAGCGTACGGCCCTCGTGCTCGAACAGGCCGTGGATGTCGGCGCACGCCCCGTCGACGACCGAGCGCAGGTCGACCGGCTCGCGCACCAGCTCCATGCGCCCGGTCACCGCCCTCGTACCGTCCAGCAGGTCGTTGCTCATCCGGGCCAGCGTGCCCAACTGCCGTTCCAGGACGGACAGTGCCGGATGGCCGTCGGGGATGTCGAGGGCCAGCAGCTCGGTCGCCGCGGACGCTGCCGCCAGCGGGTTGCGCAGCTCGTGCGAGAGCGTGGCGATGAACCGGTCCTTGGCCCGCTGCTCCTCCCGCAACCGGCGCCCCGCCGCGTCCAGTTCGGCATTGGCGCGGCTCAACTGCTCGTTCACCTCGCGGATCTCCCGTGCCCGCACGAACAGGTCGATCTCCATGCCCTCGGCCCGCATCTGCGCGTCCGCGACCGCCCGCCGCTGCTCGCGCCCCACCCGGCGCAGATGCACGAACTCCGTGACGTCCTCGACCCGGTGGATGATGAAGACGACCTGCCCCTCGGCGTCGACGACCGGGGAGTTGACGGGACTCCAGTACCGCTCGGCGAAGACTCCCTCCTCGCTCGTCGGGATGTCGTACCGCTGCAGTGCCATCGTGTCCGTACGTCCGCTCGCCCGGACCGTCTCAAGGGACCGCCGCAGATTGGCGACCCCGTCCGCCGACGGGTCCTCCGGGTTGTCGGGGAACACGTCGAAGACCGGCCTGCCGACGATGCTCCGCTCGGTCCGGGTGGCGCTCAGATAGGCGCGGTTGACCTCGACGATGGTGAAGTCGGGGTCCAGGATGAGCAGCGGGGACAGGGTCGCGTCGAACAGGAGCCGGAAGTCCGGGACATCGGGCACGGTCGGACCTCCGGGGGCCGGTGCGGGGACTCAGGGGTCGAGGCGGTAGCCGTAGCCCCGGACGGTGGTGATGCGCGGGGCCGGCGGGGGCAGGTCCGCGAGTTTGCCGCGCAGCCGGTACACGTGCTCGACCACCGTCGCCGGCTGCTGCCAGGACGAACCCCAGATCCGCTCCAGCACCTGCGCGGCCGAGAACACCCGGCCGGGCGCCGCCGCGAGCATCTCCAGCAGGGCGTACTCCTTGGGGCGCAGGACGAGTTGGATGTCCCCGCCCGATGCCTGCCGGGCCGCGGTGTCGACGCGCAGCGAGCCGACCTGGAGCACCGTCGCCGTGTCCGGCGGCTGCGAGCGGCGCAGCACGGCGTGGATACGGGCCACCAACTCCCGTTGCGAGAACGGCTTGACCAGGTAGTCGTCGGCGCCGATCTCCAGGCCCGCCACCCGGTCGGCCTCCGCCGCGCGCCCCGAGACGACGATGACCGGCAGCCGGCTCGTGGACCGCAGCGCGCGCAGCAGTTCGAGCCCGCTGCCGTCCGGAAGACCCAGGTCGAGGACGGCCAGATCGACACCGCCCTCGTACAGCACGGACTTTCCGGCGCGCGCGTCCATGGCCCAGGTGACGATGAATCCGGCGCGTTCCAGATAGGAACGGCACATCAGTGCGAAGTCGGGCTCGTCCTCGATCAGCGCGAGGTGCGGACGCATTCCGCATCACCCGGCCCATCTGCCGCCCGCTCGTTGTGTCGCTGATGAGCGGCCGTTGATGCCCCGACCATGTGGCGAAGGTAGAACAGTAATCGCCCACGGTTCAAGGGGAGCCGACCGGGGGGAGTCCCGGCGCGGGCCGGTGCGGGGCGGGGATGGAGCAACCCCCGCACCGGCCCGTGTCGGGGCACGCGGGATGCGCAGGGAACGGGGACCGAGGCACGTGCACGAGAACATTCTGGAACCCGTGAGCAGGGTCTGCTGGCCACCGCCCGGCGACGAAGGCGTCCTGCCCGCCGCCGACGGCCTGCTCCTCGCCGAGTTGCACGGCGACATCGATCTCGCCAACACCGTGGAGCTGCGCAGCTGGCTGGACTCCGTCGTGGCGCTGCGCGCACCGGCGTACATCGTCGACCTGCGGCCCGTGACCTTCGTGGACTCCACCGGCCTGAACCTGCTGCTGCGCCTGCGCCGCCGCGTCCTGGCCGGCGGCGGCGCGTTCGCCCTGCTGTGCCCCGAGCGCACCCTGCGGCTGCTGCACGCCCACGGCTCACTGGAGCTGTTCGATCCGGCGACCACCTTCCCGCAGGCGGTGTCCAGGGTCACCGGAACGAGCGAACGCCCCTGGGCCTGACCGGAGTTCAGACCCGGTCGGCCACGATCAGCAGATACTGGAAACTGCCGTTCTTGTACGCGCTCAGGAACGTTTCCTCGATGCCCATGACCAGGTGACCGGCCTCTTTCCGCAACTCCCAGTAGGGGAGGGTGTCCGCGGTGAGGTCCTGCACATGGACGGGGACGAGCCGGTTGCGGGCCATCGCCCGGAAGTACTCCGAGCGCGGGTGGATGTCGCAGATGTAGTGCGCGTTGATGAGGGACACCTCGCGCGAGGCCCGCCCGTAGGTGTCGTTGTAGCAGCCGGTGACGACGACGTACCGGCCGCCGCGGCGCAGCAGCCGGGCGTGCTCGGCGAACAGCAGCTCCAACTCCACGTACATCGTCGACTCGTTGTTCCACGACGCCGCGTACGCGCCGGTCGCGAAGCCGGTGTCGAGCATGTTGCGGTGGTGGTAGCGGACCTTGTCGTCGATGGCGCGCCGATGTGCCTGCTCGTTGGCGAACGCGGCCTGCTTCGCGGAGATCGTCACGCCGTCGGCGTGACAGCCGTAGCGCAGGTTCGCCACGACACTGCCGCCGCCACGCCCGCAGCCGGCGTCGAAGACCCGGTCCGCGGGGGTCAGCGGGCCGAGGTGCGAGGCGAGCAACTCGGCCTGGGCGTGCTCGAGCCGGTGCAGCTCGGCGGTGATCAGCTCCCGCCGGAGCGCGTCGTCCGGTTCTTCGAGCACCGACCGGTCGGCCGGTCCGATGCCGTAGTGGTGGTGGTAGAGGTCGTCGATCCGGCCGAGTTCCAGGTTGACCGGGTTCTCCTCGGCGTTCCAGTAGTCCGCGACACGGGTCTGGTACGTGGACTGGGTCGGCACCGGAGCGTTCCGGGTACTTGCGGCGGCGATGGTCAACGGTGACTCCTCTTTGTCCTGCTGATGGTTCATCGGAGCTGCGCCTACCAGTAGTTGGGAAGGTGGTAGCGGTGGGTGTTGGTGGCGTGCCACTCGTGGTTGCCGGCCACCCAGTCGGACAGGCCCTGGGCGTAGCGCTCCACGAGCGGGGAGACGGCGGCCAGGAGGGCGGACTCGTCCTCGAACGCGGCCATGATCTCGTTGTGGATCTCGACGGCCCTGAGATAGGCCGCCTTCAGGCCGCACCGCTCGTTGGCGGCGATGACCTGCGGGAGGTTGAGGTGGGTGGGGTCGCCGGCCAGTTCCTTGGTGAACGAGTACAGGTCGTTGACGATCGTCGTGGCATTGCACGCGAGCGCCGTGATCCGCTGGATCTCGGGACGGGCGTAGACCGGCTCGGGCAGTTCGTAGCCGTCGACCGCGTCGACGATCGACAGACAGGGCCGGAAGTTGTTGAACTGCCGCATCACCAGGTACTCCCACACCTGGGGCACATGCCGGGTCTCCGCCCAGGCGGCCTCGGCGAGATAGCCCAGGTGCAGGCGGGCGATGTCGTGCACGAAGCGGTCGGTCTGGCTCGGCGTGGCGAAGCCCGCGTAGTCCTTGACCGCCCAGTGGTACGAGCGCAGCGGTCCGTCGGCCTGCATGCCCTCGCGCCATTGCGCCTCCAGCGCGGGCGTCCCGTGGTACGGGTCGATCGCCGACTGGGCCAGGATCAGCGGGCCGCCGAGCCCGCGGCGGGAGGCCCCGCGACCCTCGTCCTCCTCGCAGTAGCAGCTGTCGACGAGGTTCTCGGCGAGCAGCAACTCCCCGGCCACGGTGAGCCGTTCGAGATCGAGCGCCCCCGGGTGCTGGAGCACCACGGCCCGGCCGAACTGGAACCCCGAGAAGTCCCCCTTCCACGCGGCCGGGAACAGGTCGAGGCCGCGGGCCCAGGCCTCAAGGCGCCGGTCGACCTCGGCGACCTTCTCCGGATCGGCGGGGACGGCGGGCCGGTACCTGAGTCCCGGGACCGCCCCGGTGCGCCGGGAGTTGACGCTGCGGGCGAGGTTCGGCGGACCGGGCAGAGAGGATGTGGACGTGGGCGTGCTCATTCCGTACTCCACCGGGTCAGTCGGCCGTCCGGCCGATCTGGACGTTCTCCAGGATCCCGGCCGCGTCGGGCACGAGGATGGCCATCGAGTAGTAGGCGGTGACGAGGTAGCTGATGATCGCGGCGGTGTCGATCCCCATGAACCGCACGTTCAGGCCGGGTTGGAACTCCTCGGGGATGCCCGTCTGGTAGAGCCCGACGACTCCCTGGTCGGCCTCGCCGGTGCGCAGCGCGATGATGCTGCTGGTGTGCTGCCGGCTGACCGGGATCTTGTTGCACGGGAAGATCGGCACCCCGCGCCAGGCGGGCACCTCGTGCCCGTCGACGCTCGCCGTGCCCGGCACCAGGCCGCGCCGGTTGCACTGCCGGAAGAAGGCCGAGATCGCCTTCGGATGCGCCAGGAACACCTTGGTCTTACGGCGCATGGCGAGCAGTTCGTCCATGTCGTCAGGGGTCGGCGGACCGGTGAAGGTGCTCACGCGCTGGCCGTAGTCGACGTTGTGCAGCAGCCCGAACTCCCGGTTGTTGACCAGCTCCCACTCCTGGCGCTCGCGGATCTCCTCGACGGTCAGGCGCAGTTGCTGCTCGGTCTGGTCCATCGGGTCGTTGTAGAGATCGGCGACGCGGGTGTGGACCCGCAACACGGTCTGGGTGAGCGAGAGTTCGTACTCGCGCGGCGCGAGGTCGTAGTTGACGAAGCCGCCGGTGATCGTCGGCTCGCCCACATGGCCGGCCTGCACCGGGACATCGGCCTCGCCCTTGCGGTTCATCGGCAGCCGCTGCGACTCGGCGTACGCCTCCAGGTGCTCGGCGAGCGACGCCACCCGGTCGGTGAACTCCCGGACCACGTCCCAGGGAAGCACCAGCAGCACGCCCGAGGTCTCCGCCCGTACCGAACTCAGCCACAGCGGATCGGACTGCCCGATGGCCTCGTCGCCCATCTGGTCGCCGTCGGAGACCACCCCGAGGATCTCCTCCTCGCCGTACTTGCCCGCCGTGTAGCGGGTGAAGCGGCCGTGCACGATCAGATAGGTCTCCGTGACCGGCTGCCCGGCCTCGAACACCACCTGACCGGCGCGCACTTCGCGCACCCGGAACCGGGTGGAGATCTCCCTGAGGACATCGATGTCCTCGTATCCGCGCAGCACGGGCAGTTCGGTGAGTGTCTCGGGGATGACCTTGATGTCGTCGGCGCCGTTCTGCTCGAAATGCACCCGGCCGCGCCCGATCCGCAGCTGGAGGCGCCGGTTGACCCGGTAGGTGCCGCCCTTGATGTCCACCCACGGCAGGGACTTGAGCAGCCATCGCGAACTGATGGCCTGCATCTGCGGTTCGGACTTGGTGGTCGTGGCGAGCTGGCGCGCCGCCCGCGTACTGAGACTGGTGAGTTCGGCCGCCGCGTCTGCGGGGGCGGGTTCGTCGGTGGCGGGGTCGGTGACGCTTTCGGGGGCGGACACATTCCCTCCCTGAGGGTGTACAGGGGTGAGCGGAGTGGTCGGAGGTGAAGGCGGCGAAGCGGTGGCTGACAGGTACGCACCGCCTGTACAAGGCAACAGGGGCGGCGGTGGGCTCGGTACAGCGCGAAGGGGGCGGTTTCGCCTCCCCGAGGCGCAAACTCCGGGATCGGGGCAGGCGGTTGGAGGCGCCGCGCTCGCGCGCCGGTGACGTGCCACCCGGGCGCTCAGAACAGGTCGTTCACCAGTACGGCGGCACCGTCGAAACGGCCCGCTTTGAGGTCGTTCAGCGCCCCGTCGGCCCGCGACAGGGGGTACGTGTGCGTGGTGGCGCGCACGCCGTGCCGGGCCGCGAGCTCCAGGAACTCCCGCGCGTCCGCACGGGTGTTGGCGGTGACGCTGCGCAGCTGCTTCTCGTAGAACAGCTCGGTCTCGTAGTGCAGCGGCGGTGTGTCGCTGAGGTGGATGCCGGCGACGGCCAGGACCCCGCCGCGGTCGAGGGCGCGCAGGGCGACCGGGACCAGGTCGCCGACCGGCGCGAACAGGATCGCGCTGTCCAGCGGCTCCGGCGAGCTCGCGTACGCGTCCTGCGCGGAGGCGGCGCCCAGGTCGAGCGCCAGCTGCCGGGCGGCGGCGCCGCGGGTCATGACGTGGACGCGGGCGCCCTCGGCCAGTGCCACCTGCGCGCACAGGTGGGCGCTGCCGCCGAAGCCGTACAGACCCAGGCGCCCGCCCGGCGGCAGGGCCGCCCGTCGCAGCGCGCGGTAGCCGATGATGCCGGCGCACAGGAGCGGGGCGAGCGCCACGTCGTCGACCCCGTCGGGGAGCCGGTGGGCGAAGGCGGCGGGCACGGTCGTGTACTGCGCGTAGCCGCCGTCCGCGTCCCAGCCGGTGTACCGCGACGCCGGGCACAGGTTCTCGGCACCGCGCGCGCAGTACCCGCAGGTCCCGTCGGTGTGCCGCAGCCAGGCCACGCCCACCCGGTCGCCCACGGCGAAACCGTCGGCCCCCGCCCCGAGCCCGGCGACCACGCCGACCACCTCGTGCCCGGGCGTCACCCCCGGCCGGTGCACCGGCAGATCGCCCTCGGTGACGTGCAGATCGGTCCGGCACACCCCGCACGCGCGCACGTGCACCAGCAACTCGTCGTCACCCGGCACCGGAACCGGCTTCTCGACGAGCCGGAGCGCCCCTTCCTCCACCGGCCCCGGCTCGACCACCGACCACGCGCGCATCACCCCGTCCGCCATCCCGCACCCCGTCCGTCGTGTCGAAGGGCCCCCGTCCAGTCTGGGACGGACCGCCGCGTTCGGCGCGCGCTCGGCCGGACGGATGACTAGCGTGAGGAAACGGACCAACCACCGATTCGGGAGAGGGCCGCGATCATGGCCGTACAACCTGAGGGAACCCCCTGTTGGACCGACGCGATGTTCGGTGACGTCGAGGTCGCCAAGAGCTTCTACGGCGATGTCCTCGGCTGGACCTTCGGCGAGGCGTCGTCGGAGTACGGCAACTACACGCAGGCCTACGCGGACGGCAAGGCGGTCGCCGCGGTCGTCCCGCCGATGCCCGGCCAGGAGGGCCAGTCGCAGTGGTGCCTCTACCTCGCCTCCCCGGACGCGTCCGCGACCGCCGGCCGGATCCGGGACAACGGCGGCGAGATCCTGATGGAGCCCATGCAGGTCGGCGAGTTCGGCTCGATGTGCCTGGCCCGTGACCCGAGCGGTGTCGTCTTCGGCATCTGGCAGGCCGGCATCCACGAGGGCTTCGAGGCACCGCCCGAACAGACCGGCGCGTACTGCTGGGCCGAGGTCTTCACTCGCGAGCCCGAGAAGTCCGACGTGTTCTTCCCCGCGGTCTTCGGCTACACGGCCAAGCAGGTGCAGGACGACAACGTCGACTTCCGCATGTACGACCTCGGTGAGAACACGGTCCTGGGCCGCATGCGGATGACGGACGAATTCCCGCCCGAGGTAACGCCGTACATCAACGTCTACTTCAGCGTGGACAACTGCGACGACGCCGTCGCCAAGGCCACCAAGCAGGGCGGCATCCTCCGATTCGGCCCGATGGACAGCCCGTTCGGCCGGTTCGCGTCGCTCAGCGACCCGCAGGGCGCGAACTTCTCGGTGATCGACGTGACGACCACGGCGGGGGAGATGCCGCAGAGCGTCGACGTCTCGTAGGCCCGGCCGGACGCGCGGCGCGGCCATGGCATGATCGGGCGCATGGGTGAACGTGTGGTGGCCGCGTGCGACGGCGCTTCGAAGGGAAATCCGGGTCCTGCGGCCTGGGCCTGGGTCGTCGCGGACGAGACGGAGAACGTGACCCGCTGGGAGGCGGGACCGCTCGGCAGGGCCACCAACAACGTCGCGGAACTCACCGCGCTGGAACGCCTGTTGACGTCGACCGACCCGGACGTGCCCCTTGAGGTGCGGATGGACTCGCAGTACGCCATGAAGGCGGTCACCACCTGGCTGCCCGGCTGGAAGCGCAACGGCTGGAAGACCTCGGGCGGCAAGCCCGTCGCCAACCAGGAACTGGTCGTCCGCATCGACGAACTGCTCGTTGGCCGCACGGTCGACTTCCGCTACGTCCCCGCCCACCAGGTCGACGGCGACCCGCTCAACGACTTCGCCGACCGCGCCGCCAGCCAGGCCGCCATCGTCCAGGAACCCGCGAGCAGCGAACTCGGCTCACCCGAGCCGCCGCCCTCCCCGGACACCCCCAAGTCCAAGGGCGCCCCGCGCCGCAAGTCCGCCGCGGCCAAGCCGCGCGGGGGCGCTTCGCGCACCATCAAGGCCAAGTTCCCGGGCCGCTGCTCCTGTGGCCGCGCCTACGCCGCCGGCGAGCCCATCAGCAAGAACGGGCAGAGCTGGGGCCACCCGGAGTGCGCCACGGTCGAGGCCTGACAGGTCAACGTCCAAGCCGTATCACCCCGACGGGCTGACGCGTCCCCGAGCGGCCCTGACCCGCACCCGCCTCCTGCTACTCTGCGTTGCCAATTGACCGCATTGGGTAGCTCATAGGGGTGCGTGTGAAGGTCGCCTGCGTCGGCGGCGGGCCCGCCGGCCTGTATCTCTCGATCCTGCTGAAGAGGCAGGACCCGTCCCACGACATCACCGTGTACGAGCGCGATCCGGAGGGCTCGACCTACGGCTGGGGCGTGACCTACTGGCGCGGACTGTTCGACAAACTGCACGCGCTCGACCCCGAGTCGGCACGCGCGCTGTCCGAGCACTCCGTCACCTGGAACGAGGGCACGGCCCGCGTCCGCGACCTGACGACCCGGCAGCCCGGCGACGACGGCTTCGGCATCGGCCGGCACCGGCTGCTGGAGATCCTCGCCGCCCGGGCCCGCTCACTGGGCGTACGGCTGGAGTTCGAGCACGAGATCACCGAGGGGAACCTGCCCGCCGCCGACCTGGTCGTCGCGGGCGACGGAGTCAACAGCGCGCTGCGCACCCGGCACGCCGACCACTTCGGCGCCGAACTGCGGCCCGGCCGCAACCACTACATCTGGCTCGGCACCAGCAAGGTCTTCGACTCCTTCACCTTCGCCTTCGTGGAGACCGACCACGGCTGGATCTGGTGCTACGGCTACGCCTTCAGCCCCGAGCGCAGCACCTGCGTCGTCGAGTGCGCCCCCGAGACCTGGGCCGGGCTCGGCCTCGACACCGCGAACGAGGCCGACGGACTGGCTCTCCTGGAGAAGCTCTTCGTCGACGTCCTGGACGGCCACCCCCTGATCGGCCGCTCGACCGGCGACGGCAGCGCCCCGTGGCTCAACTTCCGTACCCTGACCAACCGCACGTGGTACAGCGACAACCTCGTCCTCGTCGGCGACGCCGCCCACACCACGCACTACTCGATCGGCGCCGGCACCACGCTCGCCCTGGAGGACGCCATCGCGCTGGCGGACGCGCTGCGTGGGCACCCCGAACTGCCCGACGCCCTCGCCCACTACGAGCGGGAACGCAAGGCGGCCCTCCTGTCGATCCAGAGCGCGGCCCGTTACAGCGCCCAGTGGTACGAGAACCTGCCCCGCTACATGCATCTGCCGCCGGAGCGGATGTTCGCCCTGCTCGGCCAGCGCCACTCGCCACTGCTGCCCTACGTGCCGCCCCAGCTCTACTACCGGATGGACCGGGCGGCCGGGCGACTGGAGGCGCTGCGCAGGTTCAAGCGCTGGCTCGGACCGAAGGTCGCCCGCACGGTGCACGCGCGGGCGCTGGCCTCCCGCAAGTAGGCCCCGCACCGGCCCCACCTTGGGTGAATGGCAATTCACCGGCTATGGTGAATTGCCATTCACCCTTTCTTTTTCGCCTGGAGCGCCGATGGACCAGCCCGCACCGATAGCCGAGCCCTCCGTCCGGAGGGCCCTGCGGGACCGGCTCACGATCCCGGTGCTGGCGTTCGGCGGCATCCTCATGGCCGTCATGCAGACAGTGGTCGTCCCTCTGCTGCCCGACCTGCCCCGGCTGACCAACTCCTCGGCGGGCGCGGTCTCCTGGCTGGTCACGGCGACCCTGCTGTCCGGCGCCGTCCTCACCCCCGTCCTCGGCCGGGCCGGTGACATGTACGGCAAACGCCGGGTGCTGACCGGGGCCCTCGCCCTGATGACCGTCGGTTCGGTGATGTGCGCCCTGTCGTCCGACATCGTCGTGCTGATCGCGGCCCGCGCCCTGCAAGGCGCCGCCGCCTCCGTGGTGCCGCTGTCGATCAGCATCCTGCGTGACGAACTGCCGCCCGAGCGCCGGGGCTCCGCGGTGGCCCTGATGAGTTCGACCGTCGGCATCGGCGCCGCGCTCGGCCTGCCGCTGGCCGCGCTCGTCGTGCAGTACGCCGACTGGCACACCATGTTCTGGCTGACCAGCGCCCTGGGCGCGCTGGGCGTGGCGGGCGTGTGGTGGGCGGTCAAGGAGTCGCCCGTACGGCAGCCGGGCCGCTTCGACACGGTGGGCGCCCTCGGACTCGCCGCCGGACTGGTGTGCCTCCTGCTCGGGGTCTCCCAGGGCGGGCAGTGGGGGTGGGGGAGCCCTTCGGTGCTGGGCCTGTTCCTCGCCGCCGTGACCGTGCTCGGTCTGTGGTGGTGGCAGCAACTGCGCACCGAACTCCCGCTGGTGGACCTGCGGTTGGTCTCCCGGCCGCGCGTGGGTCTGTCGCATGTGGCCGCCTTGCTCACCGGGTTCGCGTTCTACGCCAACTCCCTGGTGACCGCCCAACTGGTACAGGCGCCGAAGGCCACCGGGTACGGGCTCGGCCTGTCGATCGTGGCCACCGGCCTGTGCCTGCTGCCCGGCGGCATCACCATGCTGCTGTTCTCGCCCGTCTCGGCCCGCATCTCCGCGTCCCGCGGTCCACGGATCACGCTCGCCCTCGGGGCCGCCGTCATCGCCTGCGGCTACGCGGTGCGCATCGCCGACAGCCGCGACCTCTGGATGATCATCCTGGGTGCGACGGTCGTCGCCACCGGCACCACCCTCGCCTACTCGGCGCTGCCCACCCTGATCCTGCGCGCGGTCCCGGCCGAGCAGACCGCCTCCGCCAACGGCGTCAACGTCCTGATGCGCACCATCGGCCAGGCCGTCTCCAGCGCGGCCGTCGCCGCCGTACTGGTCCACCACACCAGCCTCGTCGGCGGCGCCCCTGTGCCCACCCTGCACGGCTATCTGCTCGCCTTCGGGATGGCCGGCGCCATCGCCCTGGCCGCCAGCGCCGCGGCCCTGACCATCCCTGGCGACGACCCGGCGTCCGACGGGACGAAACGCGCCCAGGACCGCACCCGGAGCAGCCGGGACGAGGCGTTGGAGGGAGCATGAGTGCCGTGAGCACTCCTCCCACCGCGCCCACCCGCCGCGACGCCGAGGCGACCAAGGCGGCCATCCTCAAGGCCGCCCGGCATCTGCTGGCCCGGCACGCCCACGCCGACATCACGCTCAAGGCGGTCGCCGAGCGGGCCGGCGTCAGCGCGCCGCTGATTCTCAAGTACTTCGGCAACAAGGACGCCCTCTTCGCCCGCGTCATGTCCTTCGAGGCCGACGCGGACGTGCTGCTGGACGCCCCGCTCGACGAACTCGGCCGGCACATGGTCCGGCACGTGCTGTTCAGCCAGTCCCAGCAGGGCGCCGACCCCCTGCTGCGGATCGTGTTCGCGCCCCTGCACGGCGAACAGGGCGACATCCTGCGGGCCAACTTCCGCAGCCAGGTGACCACCCGCCTCACCGCTCGCCTCGACGGCCCCGACGCGGGACTGCGCGCCGAACTGGCCGTCGCCGCCCTGCTAGGACTCGGCGTGATCTACGGCATCGCCCGCGGCACCGAACTGCGCCAGGCACCCCTGGAGGACGTCGTGGACCGCTACGCCCCCGCGGTGCAGACGCACCTCACGCCGAGCGCGTGAACCCGGCGGTCGTAGCCACGAACCGCGCGGGGTCGTCCAGCCACGGGAAATGACCGGCGCCCGCCTGCACCACGACCTCGGCCTTCGGAAAGAGCCCGGCGACCTCCCGCACCACGGGCGGCGGGGAGTTGAGATCGACCTCGCCGGCGAGCAGCAGAACGGGCGCGTCGAAGCGGGCCAGCGCGGCCCGCGTGGCCTCCGGATCGAAGGCCCCTTCGCCGCCGTAGGCCGCCGCGGCCTCCTGATTCCTCTGGGCTTCTCCGGCCGCGTGATGCGCCTGCGCGGCCGCGTCCCAAAGGCCGTAGAAGAACGGCGATACGGCCGCCCAGTGCTCGGCGGCGGCCCGCCCCGCGCCGATCTCGCCCAGCGCCTCGAAGGCCGCCGCGAACCACGGCTCGTCCCGGCGCAACAGGGCGGTGTCGCGCCGGACATCCCCGGAGACCGGGATCCCGACGGCGTACACACTCGGCGCGACCAGCGTCAGGCTGCGGACGCGCTCCGGGTGGCGGGCCGCGTACAGCAGCGCGAGGTTCGTGCCGCCGGAGTGCCCGAGCAGGTCGAGACGGTCGAGGCCGAGGCGCTCGCGCAGAGCCTCCACGTCGTCGACCTGACGGTCGCAGCGATACGAGGACGAGTCGTCCGGCGTCGCGGACTCCCCGGTCCCGCGCAGGTCGAGCAGGACGAGCCGCCGGTGCGCCGACAGGCCACCGAGGTCGCCGAGGTAGGCGGAGGCCTGCATGGGGCCACCGGGGACGCAGACCAGGGGTGGGCCCTCTCCGGTCAGGTGGTAGGCCAGTTCGGTTCCGTCGGGCGCGGAGAAGGCAGGCATGATCACGACCTTCTCAGCGCCCTTCGGACGACCGCAACCGCTTATCGCGGCGGTCACACCTGGTCGCAGTGGTCGATCAGCGCAGCAACCGGTCGAGGAACGCGTTCCCGAAGACGCCGTGCGGATCCAGCCGGTCCAGCACCCCGGCCGCCTGCCCCCAGGTGCTCTCGCCGAACGAGGCCGGTACCACCGTGCTCAGCACCTCGTCGTCGCTCCAGACCGCCTCGTCCGTGTAGGCCCAGCCCTTAGACCACTCGACCCGGGTGAGCGCGTGCTCCCCGTCGTAGGTCGCGAGGAGGAACTGCTCCAACTCCCGCAGGAAAGCCTCCGCATGAGGTGTGCCGGGCAGCGTCAGGACGTCCAGCCAGACGGCCGTGTCCCACTCGGGGTGCGCGTCGCTCGGCCGGAGCGCCGACAGCAACGGGGCCCGGGCGCCGTCCAGTTCGACGTCGGCGGGGTCGTCGAGACCGGTCACCCGAATCTCGACCGAGCCGTTGACCGGGAACCGCCCCTGAGCCGCGTACGCGATGAGGCGCTCCCGGTAGAAGGACGTGAACTCCGCGACCACGCGCTGCACTTGGGCCCGGCTGGTGAGCACCGCGTAGCCGTTCGCGGTGACCCTCAGGGTGGTCGGTCTGATGTAGAGCAGCGTGTTCTTCGACGGCCCCCAGATGTCGGCGGACAGCGTCGTCACCAGGCCGAGCGCGGCCACGTCGAACTGCGTGTTGCCGAGCACCGGCGCCAGGTACCAGGCCGCGCCCGAGACCATCCGCCCGACCAGGTCGGCCACCAGGGTCGGCACGTTGTCGGAGAACGGGTAGTTGTACGGCGAGGTCACGCGCCGCGAGGTCAGCGGCCGGGTCGGCGACACGCTCCACACCTTCAGCCACGGGACCTCGGTGAAGGCGAACCAGATCGCCTCCACGCGCCCCGACTCGTCGAGGAAGCCGGCGAGGGTGCGCCCGTCGGAGCCCGGCGCGGCGAAGAGTTCGGCGGCCGGGATGTCCGTACGGCTCACGCATCGCAGCTGGGCGTTCGCGCCCACGCGCAGCACGACCTCGGTCACCAGCGAGCGGCCGAGGTGGGTGAGCAGCGCGGCGCAGTCGGCCTCGTCGCGCTCGTACGTCCGCAGCGCGTACGCGCGCGTGTCCTCGTCCCAGACCACGGCGGTCAGCGACAGCACGAGGTTGCTGAGCGAGCCGTAGGTGTGTCCTGGCGTCCGTCGCTCGCCCCGGGCCGGTACGGCGGTGCCGTGCGCGTCGATCGCCAGGGCGCCGCCGAGGGTGAGGTCGCCGGGAGCAGGCGCGGCGGTGACCCCGAGCCCGTGCCCCTCCAGGTAGGTGAGCAGCGCCTCCAGGGTGACGCCGGCGCCGGCGCGGACGGCGGTCGGCGAGTCGAGGGCGAGGCCGGTGAGGTGCGGGGCCGTGTCGACGAGGAGCACGGGCGCGTCCGACGGTGTGCCCTCGGTGATCGTCAGGGGCGACCAGCCGTGCGAGGCTCCACGCGCGCGTACCGTCCAGCCGTGTCGCCAGGCCCAGTTGACGACGTCGACCACCTGGTCGGGGTCGCTCGGGGCGCAGGCCCACAGGCCGTCGGCGGTGATCTCGCCGACCCAGTTGCGGTACGCCGAGCGGTACAGGTCGACGTCTGCGGGGAAGTCCGGCAGCTCCTGCGCCGCCGACGCCGGATCCGCGGCGATCAGGACGGGCACGGTGGCCAACGCGGCAGCACTGAGCAGGAAGCCGCGCCGGGTCCAGGAAGGGTCGCAGGGCGGGGCACTGGACCAAGCGCCGGAGGGGGCACGGGACGGGGCGTCCGAAGGGGTGCCGGACACTAAGTTGTTCATTGAACGGTCAGTCACGGCCACACGCTAGGGCGCTGTTGACACGTGCCGTCCATTCGTCGAATCCCATCACTCGTGTGAGTGAAAGATTCACAGATGTGGCATCGGAACGCGCGGGTCCGCGCACCGGAGCAACCGGTTCCGCGGATGTCGGTGGCGGATGACAGACTGACGCCATGGACGAGCGCACTTTCGGTAGGTCGGGTCAGCAGGCATCCGTCGTCGGTCTCGGCACGTGGCAGCTGGGTGCCGACTGGGGAGACGTCGACGACAAGGAAGCCCTCGCGGTGCTGGAGGCGGCGGCCGAGTCGGGCGTGACCTTCTTCGACACGGCCGACGTGTACGGCGACGGACGCAGCGAGGAGACCATCGCCGGCTTCCTGCGCGGCCGTCCCGACCTGCACGTCCTGGTGGCCACCAAGATGGGCCGCCGGGTCGACCAGCTCCCCGAGAACTATGTGCTCGACAACTTCCGCGCATGGAACGACCGTTCGCGGCGCAACCTCGGCGTGGACCGCATCGACCTGGTCCAGCTGCACTGCCCGCCGACCGCCGTCTACTCCTCGGACGAGGTGTTCGACGCCCTCGACACCCTCCTCGCGGAGGAGCGCATCGCGCAATACGGCGTCAGCGTGGAGACCTGCGCCGAGGCGCTGACCGCGATCGCGAGGCCCGGCGTGGCCAGCGTGCAGATCATCCTGAACCCGTTCCGCATGAAGCCCCTGCGCGAGGTGCTCCCCGCGGCCCACGCGGCCGGCGTCGGCATCATCGCGCGCGTACCGCTCGCCTCCGGACTGCTGTCGGGCAAGTACACCAAGGACACCGTCTTCGCGGAGAACGACCACCGCACCTACAACCGGCACGGCGAGTCCTTCGACGTCGGCGAGACCTTCTCCGGCGTCGACTACGTGACGGGAGTCGAGGCCGCCGCCGAGTTCGCAGCGCTGGCCCCCGAGGGATACACGCCCGCCCAGCTCGCCCTGCGCTGGATCGTCCAGCAGCCGGGCGTCACCTCCGTGATCCCCGGCGCCCGCACCCCCGAGCAGGCCCGCGCCAACGCCTCCGCGGCCCAGCTCCCGGAGCTGACCGACGAGACGCTCACGGCCATCGCCGACCTCTACGACCGGCGGATCAAGGAGCAGGTCGAGAGCCGCTGGTAGCCGGACCTGGGACGGTCACGGTTCTCGGGGTACTCGGGTGGGGAGAAATGGCGGACCCATGCCGACCGGGAGGACGAGTGACCGTTCCACAGGCCGACCCCGACCGGGGCGACGGACGCGACGAGACCGAGGCGGAGCGCGCCGACCGGATGTGGGGCGAGATCATCCAGGAGATCCGCGTCGCCCAGACGGGCGTGCAGATCCTCTTCGGCTTCCTGCTCACCGTCGTGTTCACGCCGCGCTTCGTGGACCTGAGCCAGGCGAACAGGACGATCTACATCGTGACGGTCGTCCTCGGAGCCTGCGCCACGGGTGCCCTGATCGGACCGGTCTCCCTGCACCGCCTGGTCTCCGGCCGACGGGTCAAGACACAGGCGGTGCGGTGGGCGTCCCGGCTGACGCTCGTCGGGCTGTTCCTGCTGTTCGCCACGATGATCGCCGCCCTGCTGCTGGTCCTGCGCGTGGCGACGCACGACCACTACGTGCCGTATCTGGTCGCCGGCGTGGCGGTCTGGTACGTGCTGTGCTGGCTGGTCCTGCCGCTGTGGACCCGGCACCGCCACACGGTCAAGTGACCGCCGGCTGAAGCCCGTTGACCGCCCGCTACTGAGTCTGCCGACCGTTCCCCTCCAGGGCGGCCAGCTGCCGGTCGTGCAGCCGGCTGAGCACCAGCACCGACACCGTGGCGCCGATCAGCGCGCAGAACATGTCCCACTGCGTGTCCCAGACATCGCCCTGCGTGGCCAGGAAGGCGTCCGCCGCCTGTCCGCCCACCACGGCCGACAGCCACTCCAGCATCTCGAAGACGGCGCTGAAGGCCAGGCACGCGCACACGGTCAGCGGAGCCAGCCAGCGGCTCCCGCGCAGCGGTGACGTCCGGCTCAGCAACTCCCGTACCAGCACGGCCGGTACGAAGCCCTGCATGAGGTGCCCGAAGCGGTCGTAGGGATTGCGGTCGAGGCCGAAGGTGTCCCGCACCCAGTCGCCCAAGGGCACTTCCGCATACGTGTAGTGACCGCCCACGGCCAGCACGAGCGCGTGCGCGGCGAGCAGGCAGCAGAGCAGGTTCGTGAGCGGGAAGTGCCGCCGGGTGAGCACGACGATCGGCAGCCCCACCAGCACCCACACCGTCTCAAGGAACCACGTCGTGGGGTCCTTCGCGCCCCAGGCCGACACGGCGAGGCCGACGGCCACGACACCGGCGAGCACGGCGGGCAGGTGCTGTCGGGGGACGGTGGGGTGCGCGAGCGTGGTCATGGGGGCTCCTCCTGGTGGGAGCCCCCATCGTGGCGGGACGGCCGGGCGGCGGCATGAGTACGACTACTCAGCCCCGCCCGGGTAGCAGTACCTCAGTTCTGCGCGCTGCGCAGGGCGGTGATGCAGGTGGTGATGGCCTGCTGGAGCTCCTCCAGGCGCTGGACCATGTCGTCCTCGACGAACTCCTGCACATCGTCGAAGGTCAGCTCCTCGAAGACCTTCGTGGCCTTCTGCAGGCTGCTGTAGAACTTCGTCCGCCGTTCCTGGACGCGCAGTTCGGGGTCGGCCTCCACGGCCTCGACGACGAGCGACTTCATGGTGTCGTAGGCCTCGGTGGCCCACTCGCCGGTGTCCTCGTCCTCCTCCAGCTCGTCGAGCAGCGACAGGTGGCGCTCGGCCTCCTGGCGCAGGTCGACGGGCGCGTCGATGGTCTGCCCGGCGGGCGTCTTGACCTGACCCGACTCGGCGATCTGACGCACGTACCCGATCCGGTCGGCCGACCGGGACTCGGTGGCGACGGCCTTCTTGAGGTCGTCGGTGCGGACGACGTCACGGGCCAACTCGGCCTGGAGCTCCGGGTCCTCGCGCACGCGGTCGAGGAGCGCCTGGCGGGCCGCTCGGGCCGTGGAGGGGTCGGCGAGGATCGCGGCGCGCAGCGCGGTCGGGTTCTCGGCGACCTCCAGCGCCTTCGTCGGGCGGATGCCCTCGGCCTCGGCCGCCTCGGAGATCGCGGTGCCCCGCTCGGACGTGGCGCTGTTGCGGGAGGTGTAGTAGCTGAGCCACAGGTCGGCGTCGGGCAACTCGACGTCCTGGCCCGGCGCGAGGGCTTCGAAGTGCGGGACGACACTGTCGTCGGCGGCCCGGTCCCAGGCCTTGTAGTAGCGCATGACGCGGTCGGCGGAGCAGCCCGCCAGCTCCGCGAACTCCTTCGCGGACACCTTCGGCGTCTCCTCCGCGCCCTGGCCACCGGGCCGTACGCTGCGCGCCACCATCAGGCCGAAGGCCCAGCCGCCGGTCCTGGCGTAGACGCCGAACTCGCGCGCGTCCCGCGCCACGAGGTCGGACAGGGGCGCGGCGGACGTCTCGGACGGGTCGATCGCTAGGGTCACGGAAGGCTCTCCTGTGCACGGCAGTCGGGGGGTGAAGCTGCAGACCGGAAGCCTAGCCGCACTCATGGCGACGGCTGGGCAGGCCTGGGCATCGGCGCGCTCCGTCGGGGAGGATGCCGTCATGAGTGATCGCTCGCTGCCCACCGCCACCCCCGCCGCCCAGGGCGTCGACGCCACCGGCGTCCACGCCTTCCTCGACGCCCTCGAAGCCCATCCCGCCATCGAGCCGCACAGCCTGATGATCATGAGGCACGGTCACCTGGTGGCGTCCGGCTGGTGGGCGCCTTTTACGCCCCAACGCCCGCATCTCCTCTACTCGTTGAGCAAGAGCTTCACCTCGACGGCCGCCGGGCTCGCCGCCGCCGAGGGACTGCTCCGCTTCGACGATCCGGTGATCTCGTACTTCCCGGAGTTCGCGGCCGACATCACCGACCCGCGCAGCCGCGCGATGCTCGTGCGGCACGTGGCGTCCATGGCGAGCGGGCACGAGGCCGAGACCCTGGACCGGGCGCTCGCGAACGACCACGAGGACATGGTGCGCGGCTTTCTGCTAGTCCCGCCGGAGCGCGAGCCCGGCACCGTCTTCGCCTACAACCAGCCCGCCACGTACACGCTCGCCGCGATCGTCCAGCGCGTGACCGGCAAGTCGCTGACGGAGTATCTGCGCTCCCGCCTGCTGGACCGGATCGGCGTCGGCGAGCTCGCCTGGCTGCGCGACGAAACCGGCCGTGAGCTGGGCTTCAGCGGGCTGCACGCCACGACCGACGCCATCGCCCGGCTCGGCCAGTTGTATCTGGCGGACGGCGTGTGGGAGGGCGAGCGGCTGCTGCCCGAGGGGTGGGTCGCCGAGGCCACGCGCGTCCACATCGACAACAGTTCCGGTACGCCCGACGCGGCGCTGTCGGACTGGCAGCAGGGCTACGGCTACCAGTTCTGGAGGGCGCGGCACGGATACCGGGGCGACGGGGCGTACGGGCAGTTCTGTGTGGTGCTGCCCGAGCACGACGCCGTGATCGCGACGACCGCGTCCACCGAGGAGATGCAGCGGGTGCTCGACCTGGCCTGGGAGCACCTGCTGCCGGCCTTCGGGCCCGAACCGCTCTCCGGCCGGGAGGAGGCGGACGCGTCGCTGGCGGAGCGGCTGACGCGGCTCGCGCTGCCGCCGGTCGCGGGCAAGTCGTCGCCGGAGGGGGACCGGGACTGGTCCGGCGCCGAGTTCACGCCCGAGGGCGGTGTCTGCGCCGACCAGCCGAAGCTGACCGGGGCCGAGGTGACGGCCGACGCGGACGGCTGGGCGCTGAGCCTCACGGAGGACGGGCATCGGCTCGATCTGCGGATCGGGGACGCCGGTTGGGCCGTCACCGAGGGGGCGCCGCCCACCGCGGTGAGCGGGGGCTGGACCGACGCCGACACCCTCGCGGTCGAGGTGATGTTCCTGGAGACACCGCACCGGCTGGCGGTGACCTGCTCGCTGCCGGAGCGGACGTTCACGGCGAAGTGGCGTACGACCCCGCTGCACCCCCTTCCGCTGCGCGCGATGCGGGCGCCTAGGCCATCGGCCTGACGCAGGTGCTTCGGCCGGTCAGTCCAAAGTCACCCGGAACGTCTTCAGGAAGGTGTCCAGCGCCTGCCGGTTGACGGCGTCGTCCCAGTCGGCCGCCGGCGTGGTCCAGCGCAGCGAGAAGCTGCGGCCACCGCCGATGAGGAAGCCGCGGCCGAAGGTCTGCACCTGCGTGCCGTCGACATCGGAGAGCCACTCCATGTCGGCGGCCTTGTATCCCTGGTACGTCGTCGCCTCGATGTCGCCGACCCGCTGGAACCCGGCGGTCTGCTTCAGCACCGGCTCCACGTCGTCCCGCCACACGGCGACGGGATCGGGGCCGGCGACCTCGCTGTACGTCACGGCGAGCGTGCGCGGATCGTCGTCCGCGCCGAAGGTCACGCGGACCGAGTCGTCGCCGCCCTTCTGTGTCTCCAGCCGCTTCCAGCCGGCGGGGAGGGCGACGGAGAAGCCTTCCGGTGCGGTGTAGCGGCGGAAACCGGCCGGCAGTCCCGTGGCCGAGGCGGAGGCTGTGGGGGAAGGGGAGGCCGACGGAGTTGTCGAGGGGGAGGCCGGCGGCGAGGTCTTCGGCGGTACGGATGCGGGTGGCGCCGAGGCTCTTCCGTCGGTGCGCTGACCGGCCGCTGAGACGTCGGCCGAGGCGGACGGGCGGGCCGCCGAACCGGCCTCGGAGTCGTTGATGCCCGGCAGTTGATGGGTCGCGGCGAGCACGGCGACGGCGACCGTGCCCACGGCCAGGGCGGTGCCGACGGCGATGGAGGGCCGGCGCCAGTTCGGGACGGCGTGCACCGCGGCGACGTAGACGTCCCGCAGTCCGTGTCCTCCTGAGCCGCTGCGCAGGGTCGCTTCCGGCTCCTCGGTGAGCACGCGGCTGAGGGCCTCGCGGACCACCGGCCGGGTCAGCCGTTCCCTGGAGTTCTTGCGGAGCAGCCCCTGCACGGTCTGGGTGAGGGGGCCAGCGCGGACGGGGGAGCGCAGCGGGAGTTTGTCCACGCCCTTGAGCGTGGCCTCGGGCCGGTCCCGGTCGCGGAACGGCGGGCGCCCCTCGATCATCGTGTAGAGCATCGCGCCGAGGGCCCACATGTCGGCCGCCGGGCCGATCCGCTGGTCGCGGGCCTGCTCGGGAGAGGCGTACGAGGGTGCGGTGAGCCGGGGCGCGAGGGTGGCCCCCGCGAGGCCGAAGCCGGTGATCACGATCGGGCCCCGGTCCTGGACGTACAGCTGGCCCGGGCTCAGCTCGCCGTGCGTGATGCCCTCGGCGTGCGCGACCTCCAGCACGTCGAGCAGCTCCAGTGCGATGCGCGCGGCCCGTACGTAGTCGAACGGGCCCTGCTGTTCGAGGAGTTCGCCGAGCGGGGTGCCATCGATCCATTCGGTGACGGTCCACAGGGCGCCGTTCTCCTCCACGGCGTCGACGACCGTGGCGACCCGGCCTGGGCACAGCCGCCCCATCGTCTCGGACATCCGGATGATGCGGGCGGCGCGTGGCACGGCCTCCGGGCCCGGATCGTCCGGGAGCCCGATCTGGGCGAGGAGATAGGGGCGTTGGCCTTCGACATCGTTGCCGTACCAGCACAGGCGATTTGTCTCGCGCTGGACGACATCGACGAGCCGGTACCTTCCGGCGACCAGCTCGTGCGTGAAGGTGTGCGCCTTGACCATGGTCATCCCTCGCTGAACCCTGGTGTTCCCCTTTCCCAGAAGTACGGCGAGTGGGCCGGGGTATGTTCAAACATTCCTCGACCAAAGGGCGGCGGCTGCCTTTTGTTCATGCGGAGTTGGGTATTTCCATAGAGCCGCATTGGGCCTGACGCATATTCAACTCGGGTTCAACTCTGTTGAGCGCCACGGGAATTCAGCGCAATCCGAAGCGCTCGGCCCATGCCACGACGTCACCCGCGGTCGCGTTGCCCCCGCACACGACCAGTCCGATCCGCGCACCGTCGCCGACCCGCTCGACGACCTGCCGGGCCGCCGGCAGCAGACATCCGGCGGCGGGTTCGGTCCACACCTTGGCGTGCTCGGCGAGGTCCAGGACGCCCCGCACGGCCTCCCGGTCGGAGACCACGAACACGTCCTCGACCAGCGCGGACACATGGTCGTACGTCAACTGGGACACGGACGGCGCGCAGAGGGTCGTCACGATCGAGGACGGGTCCACTGGCACCGGACCGCCCGCGGCCAGCGCCCGCGACATGGCCTCCGCGCCCTCGGTCTCGACTCCCCAGACCCGCACACCGGGACGTAGCGCCCGGAAAGCCGCCGCCACACCGGCGATCAGCCCGCCGCCCCCGATGCTGACCACCACGTCCGTGAGGTCACCGGCGTCGGCGGCGAACTCCAGCCCGACCGTGCCCTGCGCGGCGATGACGACGGCGTCGTCGAAGGGGTGGACCGGCGTCAGCCCCTCCGCGGGCAGCCGCGCCATGAGCGCGAACGCCTCGGCCATGCCCTCCGTCAGCCGCACCGACGCCCCCGCGGCCTCCGCGATCTCGATCGAACGCGCGGGAGCCGTGCGCGGCATGATCACCGTGGCCTTCACGTCGAGCGCAGCGGCCATCACCGCGAGGGCGATCCCGTGGTTTCCGCCGCTGACCGCCACGACCCCGGCCGCCCGCTCCGCCTCGCTCAGCGAGAGCAGCTTCGCCGTGGCACCGCGCGCCTTGAAGGACCCGGTGCGCTGCAGCAGTTCGAGCTTGGCGCTGACCGGAACGCCGAGCAGGTCGGACAGGCCCGGGCTCGACACCGTGGGCGTGCGTACGACGTGGCCGGCGATCCGCTCGCCCGCGGCTTCGATGTCCGAGATCCCGATCAAGACACTCACCCTCCCGGCACGGGGGTGAAGGTCCGCGCCGCTTGCACCCTGACCCGGCGAGCGGCCGCAGGTCAACACGGATTTTCCTACGCCGCTGAGCCTGGGCCAGTGCCGCCGAGTGTCCGCCGACGGCCTCGATCAGCGTGCCTGCCTCAGAGGTCGCGTCGCACGAGGAAGTCCAGCAGTGATCGCAGCTCCGCCCCGGCTCGTTCCGACAGCGGGAGCCCGGCCAGCACCGTCTCCACGGCGGCGATGTGCCGTCGCGCCTCCGCCAGCGCCGCCGACCGTCCGCCCCCGGCCTCGATCAACGCTGCCGCCTCCTCGGGCGCGTCGCCGCGCTCCAGTAGGTCGGCGAGCCGACGCGAACCGGGACCCGGCGAGTCGAGTGCGGCCAGCACCGGGTACGTCTTCTTCCGTTCTCGGAGATCTCCGTGGACCGGCTTGCCGGTGACCGCCGGATCGCCCCAGATGCCCAGGATGTCGTCCACTATCTGGAAGGCGATCCCGAGATGCCGACCGGCCCGGTCGAGCGCGGCGGTGACCGGGGGCGGCGCGCCGCCGAGCAGGGCGCCGAGCGCCGCCGCACAACCCAGTAGCGCGCCCGTCTTGTGCTCGGCCATCGTGCGGTACTCGTCGGGCCGTACCCGCCCCGGACCCGTCCACGGGCGGGTGGCGAACAGCAGGTCGTCCGCCTGCCCGCGCACCAGGTCGCCCAGCGCGGCCGACAGTAAGCGAAGGGCCCGCGGTCCGGCCGCAGTCGCGGCGAGTGTCTCCACGGCGAGCGCGAAGAGCGCGTCCCCGGCGAGGACGGCCGGACCCGTGCCGTACGCCTTCCACACGGTGGGGCGGCGGCGCCGGGACTGGTCGCCGTCCATGATGTCGTCGTGCAACAGGGAGAAGGCGTGCACCAGTTCCACCGCGACCGCCGCCGGCACCCCGTCCGCCCCGGGCGCGCCCGCGCCCTCGGCCGCCAGCACGGCGAGTGCCTGCCGCACCCCCTTGCCGCCGGAGGCGTCGGCGGGCGCTCCGCCCACCTCGCACCAGCCGAAGGAGTACGCGGCCATCTCACCCACCCACGGGTGCATGCGCCCGACGGCTTCCGCGAGGGCGGGTCGCACCAGGTTCCGGCAACGGTCGAGGACTTGGCGGGCATCCGCCGGGGCCTCCAGCATGGTCACCGGGGCCTCCAGCTTGGCTGCCGGCGCCTCCAGCGTGGCCGTCCGCGCCTCCAGCATGGTCGTCGGACGACCATGCGCGCTCATCGCACGACCTCCGCCCGCAGACCGAGCTCCACCTCGGCCCGCGCCACCATCTCCCTGGCGTGTCGCAGTCCGATCCGGTCCAACTCACCGGCGAGTTCCGTCAGTTCGGCCGCCGTCTCCGCGCCGTCGCGGCCCAGTCGGGCCAGCGACTTGGCCAGCCCCAGCCGCGCCAGCGCCGTACCGCGCGGCTCGCTCATCGCCCGGAACTCCGCGAGCGCGACTTCGTACAGGTCGCGGGCCTCGGCGTAACGCCCCGCCCGGTACAGGACGTTGGCGCGCATCTTGTGGTTGTAGGCCAGCGCGCTGGACAGCTTCATCGCCCGGCACGCCGTCTCCGCCTCCGACAGCAGCGCGAGCGCCCGCTCGGTGTCCCCGTCGCGTACGGAGACGATGTCGGCGAGCCCCCGCAGCGCCCAGGCGTGCCCGCGCCGGTCCTCCGCGCCCGCGGCGATCTCGGCGGCCTCCTCGAACAGGGAGTACGCGGTGTCGTAGGAACCCGTGTTGCGGTGGATCTGCGCGATGCCCTCCAGGGCCCACACCGTGTGCCGTGCCTCGCCGCGCCGTCGGGCCTCGGCCAGGAGTTGCTCGTGCAACCGGGCGACCGCGTCGTAGTCGCCCTGGATACGGCCCGTCTCGGCCAGCCCCGCGAGGGAGTAGCCGCGGACGACGACATCACCGCCCGACTTGCCCAGATCGGCGGCGAGTTGCAGCAGCCGGCGCGCCAGTGGGAAGGCGCCGCGCTGTCGGGCGAGGGTGCCGCCGCTCCACAGCGCCCAGGCCATCGCACCGATGTCCCCGGCCGCCCGGGCCGCGCGGTAACTGGCCTTCCACGCGCGGTCGGCGTCCCCGACCTGCCCCAGCCGACGGTGCGCCTCGGCGACCGCGAGCCCGGAACGCGCCGCTTCCCTGTGCTGACCTGCCTGTTCGGCCTCCTTCAACTGCCGGGTGCCGGCGGCCAGTACGTCGGTCAGCGAGGAGTTCACGGACAGGGTGGTGAGGGCGCCTTGGTACTCCGGGGCGTGTGCCTTGCCGTACATGGATGCCTTTCGGTCCATATACACGGTGCGTATACATCGAGCGTATACATGCCTGCTCTACACCCTGTGTATACATAGTGTGTATAGTGCGTCGAAATTGAGCCCTGGCCGGGAAGGCCAGGGCTTCACTTGTTGTCGATCAAGACGCCGCTTCCGCCGCCCGGGTTGCTTGTGCGACGCAGATCACTCGGTGTGGATCACTCGACGCGGATCACCGCATTCGCGCAACGAGAGGTCAGTGCTGCTGGGCCTTCTGCGGGGTGACCTCGCTGGGTCGCACGACGACGTATCCCTGGCCCTGGAGCATCAGCTGTACGGCCTCGCCGGAGCCGCCGCGCAGCATCGAGCCGATGGACTGCGAGCGGTGCAGCGAGGTTCCAAGTCCCGCCGTCCAGCCGACGACCGCGTCCGTGTCGACGTACACCGGGTACTGCGGCGAGACCGGGATGACCAGCGGATTGCCGTCGCAGACCAGGCCCAGCCTGCCCTGCCCGGTGAAGACGCTGTTGAACAGGCCGCCACCGGCCATGCCCGCGCCCTTCACGGTCGAGATCCGGTACGACAACGAGGAGTCGAAACACAGGACGTTGCGGCCGTTGACGGTGAACTCGTCGCCCGGATCGATGTCGACGACGAAACAGTTCTGCGCCTCGTGCGCGAACCACGCCTCACCCTGTCCGCGCACCGCCATGAGCGGCAGGCCCTCACCGGTGACCGCGCGCTTGAGCATGCCGCCCACGCCCTGGCCCTTGCGTTCGAACTGCAGATTGCCGCGGTAGGCGATCATCGCGCCCTGACGGGCGTGCATCTCGCCGTTCACCGCGTACTTGATGCACTTGGCGTTCTCGACGGTCATTCCCGGCTCGACGGCCGGCTGGACCATGCGCTCACTGGAAAACAGGTCACCCTTCATGCGGGCATCCTGGCCCGGACGGATTGATTCCGCCAAGATCGTCGACGAGAACCTGACAGAACCGGGACGTTGCGCGGATCAGGCACCGAAGAGCTGGGTCCAGTACGTGCCCGACGGGCCGCCGCCCGCGAAGCCGATCCCGATGTGGGTGAAGTCGGGCTTGAGGATGTTGGCGCGGTGGCCGGGACTGTTCATCCAGCCCTCCACCACCTCGGCGGCGGAACGCTGCCCGCAGGCGATGTTCTCCCCGATCGTCCGGCGTCGGGAGCCCGCCCGGGCGGCCCGGTCCCAGGGCTGGCCGCCCTCCGGGTCCGTGTGCGAGTAGAAGGCGCGGGCCACCATGTCCGCGCTGTGCGCCTGGGCGGCCCGCGTGAGCAGGGGGTCGATGGCCAGCGGAGGCAGACCCGCCCTGGCGCGCTCCCTGTTGGTGAGGTCGACGACCTCGGCGGCCGTACGGTTCAGGTCGCCGGGGGTGAGGGGCCGCGCCCACAGAGCCGTCCAGAAGGTGTCGCCGGAGCGGCCGTCGGCGACGTACGCCAGCCCCGCCTGCGTGAAGGCCGGGTCGGACAGGGTGCGTCGGGTCTGCTCTCCGCGCAGGCAGTAGTCGACGAACTCCGCGGGCGTGCGCGGACCGGAGACGAGGTGCTCGCCGATCGTCAGGTACGTGTATCCGGTGGCGGTCACGCGCTGGTACACGGAGACGCCGTCCCGGCCCTCGACACCGAGCTGCCCGGCCGCCGCCATCGCGGAGGCGTGGGCGCGCGCGGCGGACGTCAGGCGGGAGTCCAGGGTGACGGGCGGTGAACCTGCCCTGGCGCGGGCCGGGTTGATCAGGCGGAGGAAGCCGTCGGGGTCGGCGGCGGGGGAGGACGAGGGCTGTCCGGAATACGCGGGCGGTGCGGAATTGGTATGGGGAACGGGTGGCGCAGAGCGGCCGCGGGACAGGTTCGGCAGGAGCCGGCGGCGGCCCGTCGGCGGTGCGGGCGCCGGCGGCTGAGCCGAGTCGTCGGTGACGTCCACGCCGAAGTCGCGGGCGATGCCCGCCAGTCCGTCGGCGTACCCCTGGCCCAGGGCGCGCAGCTTCCACGTGCCGCCCCGCCGGTAGATCTCGGCGAGCAGCAGCACGGTCTCCTGCTGCGGGCGCGGTGGGGCGAAGCGGGCGAGTTGGCGGCCACCGGGATCGGTGAGGTGGAGGGCGGGTGCCGGCAGGCGGCCAAGCGGGGTGCCGGGGTCGGCGGGGCTGACGACCACCGTGATCCGGGTCGCTCCGGGGCGCAGCCTCGGCGGGTCGACGGTCAGCGTGTCGCCGGCGAGGCGGGCGCCCGGGGCGGACGGCTGGTTGTAGAACACGAAGTCGCCGTCGCCCCGGACCTTGCCGCCGTCGTCCGTGATCAGCGCGGAGACGTCGAAGGGACCGGGCACCCGGACGGTCACGGCGCCCGCCGGGAGGGGCATGTTGCCGCCGGGGACCAACTCGGTCATCGCGCCGCCCTGATGTGTCGTCGTCCATGCCCTGGGGGTGTCAAATCCCCGGTGGGCTTGCCCGATCAACGTCCGCCAGGGCGGGCGAGGTTCCCGGGGCGATCAGTTCCTGGGCACGCCGGGCGCGACGTCCTCGTACCGCTCGACGGTCGTGACGGCGCGTGGCGACTTGGCCCGCTTCCCGCAGAACGCGGACTCCAGTGTGCCCAGCATCGTGTCGAGCACCTTGCCGTTGTTGGAGGTGGTGGCGAGTGCCGCGAGGCTGCGCCTGCCGTCCTTGGAGGCGAAGGCGTAGGTGTAGTAGCCCTGGACGGCGCCGGTGTGACCGTAGACGGAGATTCCGCACGACAGGTCGCGGCGGCGCAGGCCGAGACCGTACGCCTGGGTGCTGTTGACCGGGATCATGCGTTCCATCTGCTTGAGGCTCGCGGCCGAGGTGAGGCGGCCGCCGAGCAGTGCCGACAGGAATGTGTCGAGGTCCCGGGTGCTGGAGATGATCGCGCCCGCGCTCTGTGCCCAGGAGACGGTCTGGTCGGTCGCGTCGACCAGGGCGGCGCCGGCCTGGTCCGGGGTGAGGTAGCCCCTGGTGTGGCGGCCCGGGATCTTTGTGCGGGGGTGGAGGTAGAAGGTGTCGCGCAGCTTCAGCGGCTTGAAGACGCGCTTCTCGTACGCCTTCTGTACCGCGTGGCCGGTCAGCTTCTCGATGAGCAGGCCCGCGACCACGAAGTTGGTGTTGGAGTACGAGTAGGCGGCGCCGGGCTGGTTGGTGCGGGCGTGCCGCAGTGAGCGGTCCACCAGCTGGCGGTAGGTGAAGACCTTGGTGCGGACCGCCTCGAAGCCGGGGACCGTTTTCGCGAACATGTCGTTCGTGTAGTCGTACAGACCGCTGCGGTGGCCCAGCACATGCCGGACCGTGATGCGTCGGTCCGGGAGCAGGCCCGGCAGATAGCGGTCGACGGAGGCGTCGAGGTCGAGCTTCTTCTCGTCGGCCAACTGGAGCAGCACCACCGCCGAGAAGGTCTTGGTGACGCTGCCGATGCGGAACCGGTCGGCGGGGGAGAGGGCCCGGCCGGTCGTGCGGTCGGCGACGCCGACGGCCGCCGTCCGTACCCTGCCGTGGTCGACCACGCGGGCCATGGCGCCGGGCGCGCCCTGCTGAACGGCCTTGCGCAGGACGCCTTCGAGGGCGGTGATGTCGGGTTTCGGGAGGGAATCCGCCGGCGCGGCTTGCGCCGGGACCGCGAGGAGGGACAAGGTGAGCGCCCCCAGGACCGCACCCTTGGCCAGGGATGCGATATCTGTCACATTCACGCGGTGCAACCTTCTTCCGTCGAGTCATATCTCCACAGGGGACGCACAGTTGGTCACTCGCTGGTCACTGCGCGACGTGGATTTGCAAAGTATTGCCATGGATCACGCTGAAAGCGATGATTTGGGCTTTACATGTCCATGACTTATCCATAAGGGTTTCGCCTCAGGGCCCGACCAGCCCTCGTGGCGCTCAACGGCGCCACGCCTCAGGGCGGTTGGGTTTCCGGCCGCTCTGCCAGGAAGGAACCCTCACCAGTGCGTAGACCGCACATACGCAGCGTGGCGGTCGCCGTCGCCGTGACGACGGCTGCCACGGGCCTCGCGGGTACCGCGTTCGCCGACCCCGCCGCGGGGGCGGGGTCCGCGAAGGCCGCCGCCGAAAGCTCGACCGCGTCCGTGGTGGCCGCCGCCCGCGCCGCCGCGTTCGCCCACTCCTCGGCGACCGGTGTGCTGACCGGCGACGAACTGCAGGCCACGGACGTCCTGATCGACCCGGAGGGCGCGCGGCACGTCCGCTTCGCCCGGGCCCACCAGGGCATGGAGGTCCTCGGGGGCGACCTCGTCGTCCACCTCACCCGGCAGCTGAAGTACGCCGGTGTCACCCGTGCCGCCGACCACACGGTCAAGCCGGCCACCACCGACGCCAAGCTCACCACCGCGCAGGCCGAGCAGAAGGCCGCGTCGGCCGCCAAGGGCGACGCCGGTCCGGCCGTACTCGTGGTCGACGCGCGCGACGGCGGCTCGGCCCTCGCCTACCAGGTGCGGGTCAGCGGCAGCGGCACCACCGAGGGCGGCGGGTCCAGCACCGTCGTCATCGACGCCGTGACCGGCAAGGTGCGCAGCAACACGCCCGACAGCGACGAGTTCCTCTCGCCCGAGCTGCTGGAGACCCTGCGCGAGCGGGGCGAGAAGCTCGACCCGCAGACCGGCATCGGCTCGCAGGCCGCCGGCCTCACCGCCGCGACGTCGGGCGCGGCCGCCGTGCACTACCCGCAGACGGTCACGGGCAGCGGCAAGTCGCTCTTCGTGGGTAAGGTCTCGCTGACCATCACCCGGACGGCGGCCAAGAAGTACCAGCTCAAGGACCCGAACCGGTACAACACCGAGACCCGGGACGCGAAGAACTCGTTCACCGAGAACTTCGCCCGCGGCTCGGCGATCACCAACACCACGCCGACCTTCGGCAACGGCGCGCTCTCCAGCCGCAACAGCGCCGCCGTCGACGCCCAGTACGGCGTCACCAAGACCCTGGACTTCTACAAGAAGACCTTCGCCCGCAAGGGCATCGCCAACAACAGCAAGGCCGCCAAGGCGATGGTCCACTGGGGCACCGAGGTGGCCAACGCCTTCTGGGACCCCACCTGCGGCTGCATGCTCTACGGCGACGGTGACGGCGCCATGTTCAAGAAGCCGCTCGTCGTCCTCGACGTCACCGGCCACGAGCTCACCCACGGCGTGGTGGACGCCACCGCCAAGCTGGAGCCGACCCGGGTCGACTCCGACGGCAACCAGTACGGCGAGCCGGGCTCCCTGAACGAGTCCCTCGCGGACATCTTCGGCTCGAACGTCGAGTTCTTCACCAACAACGCGAAGGACAAGCCGGATTACCTCATCGGCGAGAAGCTGGGCCTCGCCCAGAAGTTCCTGCGCCGCCTGGACAAGCCGTCGCTCGACGTGCTCGAAGGCGCGATCGACTACTGGTCGCCCGCGGTCTACGACACCGAGGTGCACGCCGGTTCCGGTGTCTCCTCGCACGCGTACTACCTGCTCGCCGAGGGCAGCGGCCGCAAGACGATCAACGGTGTCGCCTACGACTCGCCGACCTACGACGGCTCCACGGTCAAGGGCATCGGCCGCACCAAGGCCACGGCGATCTTCTACCGCGCCCTGACCCGCTACATGGTCTCCACGACCGACTTCCACGACGCCCGCTCGGCGACGCTGAGGGCGGCGAAGGACCTGTACGGGCTGAACAGCACCGAGTACAAGGCGGTCAACAAGGCCTGGGCCGGGGTCAACGTGACCCTGGCCAACACGCCGGCGACCAACCGCTGACCTCGGGGACCAGAGTTCAGAACCACTGGTTCTCGACCTCCTGCGACACCGACACCACGGTGTCGCAGGAGGGGCAGCGGGCCTCGCCGAATACGTACGTCAGGGCCCGGGCCACCTCCGTCTGTCCATGGGCGACCGCCTCGCCGTGCAGCCGCGCCCCGATGCCCGACAGCCGCTCCGGTACGGCGGGCGTCAACTCCTCGCGTGATGCGGTGTCTTCACTGCCCGCCCCGGTCACGTAGTCACCGACCGACACGAACGTCCCGTAGCCGCCGAAGGCGATGTAGAGGCTCTCCTCGCACCCCGGGCACTCGAACTCGTACTCCTCGCTGTTCACCCCCGCCAGGGCCTCGGACCACACGCCGGCGCCCTCGAAGGACAGGACGGCCTGGAGGAGGTTCACGAAGAGCGGTGCGGTCTGATCCGGGGCGGCCAGCAACTCGCGGGCGGTGCCGAGCAGTTCCTCGATCTCCCGCGCATAGACCTCACGGCGCGGGTCGTCCATGTCGTCGGCGATCACCCCGGCCATGACCACCGCCTGGAGCGGGCCGCCCGGCGCGCGGCCCCGCGCGATCTCCGTGAGCCGCGGCAACGCCGCCCAGCTGGCGTCGTACACCGAGCCCTGATGGCACAGCGAGGACCACAGTGCGGTCCACACGTCCTCGTCCTCCGTGCCGCCGAGGCGGGCGAAGAGGCCGGGTATGTCCTCGGCCGAGCCGTAGGCGTGGGTCAGCTCGTGCCAGTCGATCGTCGTCATGAAACCGATTGTGCAAGGGGGCACTGACATCGGCGGGATCAGTCGCCGACAGTGGCGTGCCACCCGTCATTTGAAGGCCACTTGAGCCTCACAGTCAACCTTCAGGTGATTCCTGTTTCTTTTATTGACAGCGGAAATTAAGAGCCATAAGTTCCGGCCATGCGCTCCGCCCCGCCCGCCGAAACGTTTCCGGCCCACACGCCGGCCGCGGCACAGATCTTCACCACGGTCCTGTCCCACGGCCCCCTGACCCGGCTCGACGCCGCGCGCCGGGCGGGCCTTTCGGCGGCGGCCGTGACCAAGGCGGTCCGCCCGTTGCTGGAGGCCGGGTACCTGGTGGAGACCCCGGACCAGGAGGCGCGGCCGGCGCTCGGGCGGCCCGCGAGTCTGGTGCGGGTGGACGGCGGACGGGCCCTCTTCATCGGGGTCAAGGTCACCGCGGGTGAGCTGATCGGTGTGCTGACCGACCTGCGCTGCCGCATCCGCATCGCCCGGCACGTGCCTGTCCAGGACAGGGCGACCGAGGCCGTGCTCACCTCGCTGGCTGAACTGGTGCGCGAACTGCTTGTCGAGGCGGACGAGTTGGGCGCCCCCGTCCTCGGCCTCGGAGTCGCGATCTCCGGCGACGTGGACCGGGCCGAAGGCGTCGTCCGCTACTCGCCCTTCCTCGACTGGCGGGACGTCCACCTCGCCGAACTGGCCGCCCTCACCACCGGGTTGCCGGTCACCGTGGACAACGATGTCCGCGCCCTGACCGTCGCCGAGCAGTGGTTCGGCGCCGGGGCCGGACTGTCCGACTTCGCCCTCGTCACGGTGGGCGCGGGCATCGGCTGCGGGATCGTGGTGCACGGCCGGGTGATCTCCGGTGCGCACGGCGTGGCCGGCGAGATCGGCCATGTGATGGTCGACCCGGCCGGACCACTCTGCCACTGCGGCAACCGCGGCTGCGTCGAGGCGATCGCGGGGGACGCCGCGATCATCCGGCGGATCCGCGAGACCACGGGCCTCGAAGTCGCCGACCCCGCCGCGGCCGCGGCCCTCGCCCACCAGGGCGACGAGGGGGCACGCGAGGCCTTCGCCAGGGCGGGGGAGGCGATCGGCCGGGGCATCGCCACCGTGGCCAACCTCCTCGGCCCCGAACGCGTGATCATCTCCGGCGAGGGACTCGCCGCCTACGACCTGTTCGCCGCGCAGATCCGCGAGGCGTTCACCGCCGCAGCGTTCGGCTCCGCCGCACAGTGCGACGTACAGACCCGCCCGCTCCCGTTCGAGGAGTGGGCACGAGGGGCAGCCGCCACCGCGATCCAGTCCTTCATCACCCCGCACGACCCACGACAGAGCCGCTGATCCACCATCACCCTGGAGGTACGACCCATGCGGTCATCCTCGTACTCCTTCCTGCCCGCCCGCGTCCTGAGAGCCGCGGTGGTCCTCGCCGTGGCCGCGGGAGCCGTCTCCGCCGCACCCTCGGTCAGCGCCGGGACCACCGCGCCCGCGGCTCCGGCCGCGACCACCACGACGTCCCAGGCCGCCAAGCCCTATATGGGCTGGACGAGTTGGAGCATGCAGTCGTCGAAGTACCCGGGCCTCAACCCGGACGGCGACTACAGCTACCTCACCGAGGCGAACGTCACCAAGCAGACCGACGCCATGGCGAGCAAGCTGAAGAAGTTCGGCTACGAGTACGTCAACATCGACGCCGGCTGGTGGATGGACAAGACCTGGAAGTCCGGATACGACCAGTACGGACGCCAGAAGGCCGACCCGGTCCGCTTTCCCAGCGGCATGAAGGCCGTCGCCGACCGCATCCACTCCAAGGGCCTCAAGGCCGGCATCTACCTGCCTGCCGGCCTGGAGAAGGGCGCCTACGGCGACGGAAAGACGCCGATCTGGAACGCCGACGGCTGCACCACCGGCGACATCGTCTACACCGACCTGCGCACCACCAACGGCTGGGACAGCGCGTACAAGATCGACTTCTCCAAGCCCTGCGCCCAGAAGTACATCGACTCCCAGGCGCAGTTGATCGCCGGCTGGGGCTACGACTTCCTCAAGCTCGACGGCGTCGGGCCCGGCTCCGGCAAGAGCGGTGACCAGTACAACAACGTCGCCGACGTGGCCGCCTGGGACAAGGCGATCGCCGACACCGGCCGCCCCATCCACCTCGAACTGTCCTGGTCCCTGGACATCGGCCACGCCGCCGACTGGAAGAAGTACTCCCAGGGCTGGCGCATCGACACGGACGTCGAGTGCTACTGCAACACCCTGGTCACCTGGGAGAACTCCGTCGACGACCGCTGGGACGACGCCCCCGGCTGGACCGACAAGGCGGGCCCCGGCGGCTGGAACGACCTCGACGCCCTGGACGTCGGCAACGGCGAGATGGACGGCCTGACCAAGGCCGAGCGACAGAGCTACGCCACCCTGTGGGCCATCGCCAAGTCCCCGCTGTACACCGGCGACGACCTCACGAAGCTCGACTCCTACGGTCTGTCCCTGCTGACCAACAAGGAAGTCATCGCCCTCAACCAGGGCAGCACCCCGCCGGCCCGCCCGATCACCCCGTCCGACCCGCAGCAGGTGTGGGCCGCGAAGAACGCCGACGGCAGCTACACGGTCGCGCTGTTCAACCTCGCCGACAAGCCCGCGTCCGTCTCCGCGAACTGGGCCTCCCTCGGCTTCACCGGCAAGGCCGCCGTCCGTGACCTGTGGAACCACGAGAACCTCGGCAGCTACAAGGACAAGGTCTCCCAGGCCCTGCCCGCCCACGGCTCCCGCCTGTTCACCGTCACCCCGAACGGCAGCGCGCTCGCCTTCACCGGCTACGAGGCCGAGGCCGCCGCGAACACCCTGTCCGGCAACGCCGGTCTCGCCGACTGCTCCGCCTGCTCCGGCGGCAAGAAGGTCGGCAACCTCTACCTGGGCGGCAAGCTCGCGGTCAACAACGTCGTCGTCGCCAAGGCCGGCACCTACCAGGTGAAGGTCGCCTACGTCAGCGGTGACGCCCGCTCGGTCAAGGTCTCCGCCAACGCCGGCGGCGCCGTCAGCCACAAGTTCCCGTCGACCGGTGACTGGGGAACCGTCGGAACGGTCTACGTGCCGGTGACCCTCAAGGCCGGCTCCAACACGATCATCTTCGACAGCGGCGACAGCTACGCGCCGGACATCGACCGCATCGACGTCCCCAAGTCGTCCTGACCGAGCCACCAGGAGCCGCAATGAACCCCGAACCCTCCCACCTGCTGCCCAGACGCGACCTGCTCGCCCTCGCCACCGCGACCGGCGCCCTGGCCGCCCTCCCCACCTTCACCGCCTCGGCCGCCCCGCTGCGGCCCGAGGCCTCGGCCGACGACAACTCCGCCTACTCCGCGAGCGGTTCGCTCAACACGCTGTGGTGGCAGGCGCCCGCCGACGACCACTCGATGATCGAACAGGGCCTGCCCGTCGGCAACGGCCGCCTCGGCGCCCTCGCGAGCAACGACCCGGGCCACGAGGTCCTCCTCGTCACCGACGCCACGATCTGGACCGGCGGCCTCAACGAGACCCTCGACTCCGACGGCCAATTCCCTTACGGCCGCGCGGACTTCGGGTCCCTGACCCTGCTGGCCCGGCTCACCGTCGACATCCCCGACCACGACCTGGGTTCCGTCTCCGGCTACCGCCGCACCCTCGACCTCGACCGGGGCGTGGTCGGCGCCTCCTACGACCGCTCGGGGGTGACGTACCGGCGGGAGGTCTTCTCCAGCAGCCCCGACGACGCGATCGTCCTCCACTTCTCCCAGAGCGGCGGCGGACGCTACACCGGCACGGTCACGCTGGAGGGCACGCACGGCGAGCCCGCCGCGATCTCCTTCGGCGCCCAGTTCGCCAACGGCCTGAAGTACGGGGCCGCCGTCACCGCGTACGGCAGCGGCGGCCGGGTCACCGTGAACGGCGCGCACATCGAGTTCTCCGGGTGCAAGGACCTCACCGTCGTGGTCAGCGGCGGCAGCAACTACGCGCCGGACGCCTCCCGCGGCTTCCGCGACCCCAAGCTCGACCCGGTGAAGCTCGCCCGTACCAAGGTGCGCGCCGCCGCCGAGCACTCGGCCGCGACCCTGCTGCGCACCCATGTCGCCGACTACCGGGCCGCGTTCGGCACGTTCGGCCTCTCGCTCGGCAGGTCGTCCGACGACCAGCGCGCGCTGGACACCTGGGAGCGGATCCAGGCACGCCACATCTCCGGCGACCCGGACCCCGAACTGGAGGCCGCCTACGTCCAGTTCGGCCGCTACCTGATGGTCTCCGGCTCGCGCGGCAGTCTGCCGATGGGCCTGCAGGGCCTGTGGCTGGACGGCAACGACCCGGACTGGATGGGCGATTACCACACCGACATCAACATCCAGATGAACTACTGGATGGCCGACCGGGTGGGCCTGTCCTCGTGCTTCGACGCCTTCACCGACTACTGCGTCGACCAGCTGTCGTCCTGGACCGACCTCACCCACCGGCTGTTCCAGGACTCCCGCAACCGTTTCCGCAACACCAGCGGGAAGGTCGCCGGCTGGACCGTCGCGTTCTCCACCAACCCCTATGGCGGAAACGGCTGGTGGTGGCACCCGGCGGGCAACGCCTGGCTGTGCAACAGCCTCTGGGAGCACTACGAGTTCACCCACTCCCGCACCCACCTGCAGAAGATCTACCCCCTCCTCAAGGGCGCCTGCGAGTTCTGGCAGGCTCGGCTGATCACCACCACCCTGGACAACGGCAAGGAGGTGCTGGTCGCGGACCACGACTGGTCCCCGGAGCACGGTCCGCAGGACGGCAAGGGCAACACCTACGCCCAGGAAGTGGTGTGGACCCTGTTCGGCAACTTCGCCGCCGCTTCCGCGGAGTTGAAGCGGGACAGCGGGTTCGCCAGTACGATTTCGGGACTGCGCAGGCGTCTGTACCTGCCCGAGGTGAGCCCGAAGTCCGGCTGGCTGGAGGAGTGGATGTCGCCCGACAATCTCGGCGAGACCACCCACCGCCACCTGTCCCCGCTGATCAACCTGTTCCCCGGCGACCGGATCCGTCCCGACGGCTCCACCCCCAAGGACATCGTCGACGGCGCCACCGCCCTGCTCACCGCGCGCGGCATGAACAGCTTCGGCTGGGCCAACGCGTGGCGCAGCCTGTGCTGGGCCCGCCTCAAGGACGCCGACAAGGCCTACCAGTTGATCGTCAACAACCTCCGCCCGTCGGAGAACGGCACCAACGGCACGGCGTTCAACCTCTTCGACATCTACGAGGTGGAGCAGGGCCGCGGCATCTTCCAGATCGAGGCCAACTTCGGTACCCCGTCGGCCGTGACCGAGATGCTCCTGTACTCCCGCCCGGGCCATCTGGAGCTGCTGCCGGCCCTGCCGGACGCCTGGGCCGAGTCCGGCTCGATCACCGGGGCGGGCGCCCGCGGCGGCTTCGTCGTCGATCTGCGCTGGAAGAACGGCAAGCCCACCGAGGCGAAGATCCGCAGCGTGGGCGGCCGCACCACGACCGTCGCCTACGGCGGCAAGACCCGCACGGTGAGCGTCAAGCCGGGAGGATCCGTGACGCTGAAGGACTTCGCCCGGTGATGGCCCGAACCGCGAGAGCCGGCCGGCTCGCCGCGCTCCTGCTGCTGGCCGGCGCCGTCCAGGCGGTGCCGGTGCAGGCGTCGGCCGAACAGCCGGCGTTCGCCGTCGTGGGCGCGCCGGCCGACCGGCGGGACGTCGTTACCTGGGGTGCGAGCGCGGACCGGCTGGGCGACGGCGTCGCCGACCGGGCCTACCGGCTCATCGTGCACACCAGCGTCGGCGGCACCGGCCTGCGCATCCGGCTCTCCAACGCCTTCGGGGACCGGCCGCTCACCTTCGACAGCGTCTACGCGGGCACCCAGAAGAGCGGCGCCGAACTGGTCGCGGGCAGCAACAGGTCGGTGACCTTCGAGGGCTCCCGGTCCGTGACGGTCCCGGCCGGGGCCGTCGTCCTCAGCGACCCGCTGCCCGGCCGGACCCCCGCCGCGACGAACCTCGTCGTCAGCATCCACAGTCCGGACGCGGCGGGGCCCGCGACCGGGCACGGGATGGCCATGCAGAACTCCTACGTCACCACCGGCGACCACACGGCTGAGGCGGGCGCCGCGAACTGGACCGTGACGACCGGATCCTGGTACTACCTCGACTCCGTCTCCGTACGACCGTCCAAGGGCACCTCGGCCGTCGTCACGCTCGGCGACTCCATCACCGACGGCTGGCAGTCCACCACCGACCTCAACCGCCGGTGGCCGGACTACCTGGCCCGCCGCCTGCAGAAGGCGGGCAGCGAGATCCAGGGCGTCGCCAACGAGGGCATCTCCGGCAACAAGGTGATCGCCGACGGCGCCGGACAGAGCGCACTGAACCGGCTGGAGCGCGATGTCCTGTCCCAGCCGGGCGTCCGCACGGTGTTCCTGTTCGAGGGCGTCAACGACATCAAGTCCCATTCGGGCGTCACCGCCCAGGACATGATCGCCGGCTACCAGGAGATCGCGCGGCGGGCGCACGCCGCCGGGAAGTGCGTCATCGGCGCGACGGTCGCCCCCTTCAAGGGCTGGCCGGAATGGGACCCGGCCGCGGAGGAGGTCCGTCAGGAGGTCAACACCTACATCCGCGACAACTCCGACTTCGACAGTTACGTCGACTTCGACCACATTCTGCGCAGTCCCTACGACCAGGAGCGGATGCTGCCGTTCCTCGACGGCGGCGACCACATCCACCCCAACGACAAGGGGATGGCCGCGATGGCCGACGCCGTCGATCTCAAGAAGCTGGGCTGCTGATGAGCCCTTCGCGATAGGCGATCGCGACCGCCTCCGTGCGGCTCGCGGCGCTCAGTTTGGCGAGGATGTTGGACACGTGGACGCTGGCGGTCTTGCCGGTGATGAACAACTCCTCGCCGATCTGGCGGTTGCTGCGGCCGCGGGCGAGGAGCCGCAGGACGTCCTGCTCGCGGGCGGTGAGCGGTGAGGTGCGGGTGCGGTCGGCCGGGGTGTCCCCGAGCCGGCCGCGCCGGACCAGGGTGTCGATCCGCTCCAACAGGGGCCGCGCGCCCAGCCGTTCGGCCACCTCCCGCGCCTCGCGGGCCTGGACGGCCGCCTCGTCCCGCCGGTCCGCCGCCAGCAGGGCCTCGGCGAACCGCGCCTGACAGCGCGCCCGTTCGTACACGTCACCGAAGTCGAACGCGGTGACCGCCTTCTCCCACGCGGCCGCGTCGGGCCCGGACACGGCCCGCGTCCACTCCGCCTCCGCACGGGCCAGCCACGCCAGGCCCTCGGGACCCTGCGGGGAACCGTCCTCGCTGCGCAGGGCCATCGAGCGGGCCAGCTCGACCAGTTCGTCCGCGGTCTCCTTCCACCGGTGCCAGGCATCACCGGACGACCGCAGCTCCACCGCCGCGTCGGCGACCGCGGTCAGCGCGAGAGTGGCGAGCCGGACCGTGGCGTCGGGCCGGTTGCCCGCGTCGTCGCTGAGCGCGGCGACCGTCCCCCGCATCCGCTCCACGGCCGCCTCCGCGTCGCCGCGCAGGACGGCGGCCTCGATCAGCGCGACGCCCGCCACCAGCGTGGCCATCCAGTCGAAGTGCCCCTCCAGCAGGGTCCGGGCCCGGTCGGCGGCTCCCAGGTCGCCCCGGGCCAGCGCCACGTACAGCGCGGGTCCGCCCGTGTACCCGCCCGCCGCCGGCAGCACCTCGGCGTCCGCCTTCGCGGCCCGGACGCACTCGTCCCAGTGCCCCAGCGTGTACAGCACGAGCAGATGCAGATAGCGCATCTCCAGCGGATACGGCGACGACAGCAGCCCCGCCCGCCGGGCCCGGTCCAGGCCCTCGGTCACCCAGGGCAGCGAGCCCTCCAGATCACCGGACTCGAAGGAGCCCACGGCGAGATTGAACAGGGCACGCATCTCCACCGGCAGGTTCCCCGCGCGCCGCGCCAGCTCCCGGGCCTCCTTGAGTCGCTCCCGGCCCTCCGGGGTACGGCGGCCACCGCGCTCCAGGACGGCCAGCGAGACCAGGAGGTCCGCCTGCGCGTCCCGCACCTGCAACTGCTCGGCGACGGCCAGGGCTTGGCGGGCCACCTTCAGGGCCGTCTCGTTCTCCCCGACCTGCCGGGCCGCCAGCACATGCGTGGCCGCCGCCCACACCCAGGTCCGGGTCGGCGGATCGGCGGGGATCAGGGCGAGCGCCTCGCTGCTGTAGCCGAACGCGGCCGTCAGGCTGTCGACGCCCAGCAGATTGCCGGCCAGCGTGTACCGCACCCGGGCGGCGAGTTCGGCCTCCGCGTCCTGGCCGATGCCCGCGAGCGCGGACCGGGTGAGGGACACCGCGCGGTGCGACTGCCCGGCGTGCGCGGCCGCCGCCGAGGCACGCAGCGTGAGCGTGACCCGGTCGACGCCGTCACCCGCGGGCCGGGCCGTCGGTTCCACCACCGCCCACAGGTCGAGGGCGGTTTCGAGATGCCGCAGCACCTCCGCGGGCGCGCCCACCCGCTGGGCGTGGTCGGCGGCCTCAAGCGAGGCGGCCAGGGCCTCCGCCAGATCGTGGCTCTCGCGGTAGTGGTGGGCGCGCTCCGCCGCGCTCTCGGCGGGACGGCCCCGGCCGGCCAGCAGCCGCGCGAACGCGCCGTGCAGCCGCGACCGTTCGCCCGGCAGCAGATCGGCGTAGACCGCCTCCCGGGCCAGCGCGTGCCGGAAGGCGTACGTGTCCTCGGCGCCGGAGACCAGGAGCTGACGGCCGATCGCCTCGCGCAGCGCGGACTCCAGCTCGTCCTCCGGGAGCCCGACCGCGTCGCGCAGCAGGTCGTGCTCGACGCGCCGGCCGGCGACGGCGGCGGTGCGCAGCACCTGTTGGGCGGTGTCGGAGAGCTGCTCGAAGCGGATGAGGAGGACGTCGGCCAGGCCGCTGGGCACCCCGCCCGCCGCCGTGTCGGTCGCCGCGACCAGCTCCTCCGCGTAGAAGGCGTTGCCCTCGGCGCGCTCGACGATCCCGCGGACCGTGGCCGCCGGCAGCGGGCGGTCCTCCAGCGCGTGCACGAGGCGGGCCACCTCGGCGTCGGCCATGGGCCGCAGTTCGAGGCGCTCGACGGCGGGCAGCCGCACCAGCTCGGCCAGGAGCGGGCGCAGGGGGTGGCGGCGGTGCAGGTCGTCCGCGCGGTACGACGCGAACACCGCGAGCCGGTGGGTCGGTGTGCCGCCCGCCGAGCGCTGCAGGATGCCGCGGCTGAGCAGGAACCGCAGCAGGTCCCGGGAGGACTGGTCGGCCCAGTGCAGGTCCTCCAGGACCAGCAGCAGCGGAGCGACGTCCGAGAGGTCGGCGAGCAGGCTCGCTATGCCCTCGAAGAGCTGGAGCCGGCTTCCCACGTCCCCCGCCGCGTCCGTCCCCGCGCCCAGCAGCCGGTCGACCACCGGATGCGCGCTCAGGACGCCCGCGAAGCGCTCGTCGGCCGCGAGCACCCCGAGCACCTCGGTGAACGGCAGATAGGGCAGACCGACGTCACCGAGGTCGACGCAGTGACCGGTCAGCACGGTCATCCCGGCCCCGGCGGCCCGTACGGCGAGTTCGTCCAGCACCCGCGTCTTGCCCACCCCTGCGTCCCCGGCGAGCAGCACGGCCTGGGCCTGGCCGCCGCGGGCTCGCTCGAGTACGCCGGCGAGTCGGGCGACCTCGTCGTCCCGGCCGATCAGGGGTGTGGTGAATACGGTCTGCGACACGCGTCCATCCTGGCACGCGCCACTGACAACGCGGCAGGTGAACAGGGACGTGGAGGCCGCGCGACAGGACGAAGGGGCCGCGCGGCCCCGACGCTCAACGCAGGGTCTGCGCCCAGTTCTCCGGTACCCGGCCCGCCGGACCCGGCGTCGGCTGGTCGATCGGATGGCTGACCGGGGGAGCCAGCTCCGGACCCGATTCGTACAGCTGCGAGGATTCGAAGTCCCAGAACCAGGCCTCGCCGGGCTCGAAGCTGCGGATCACCGGATGACCGGTCTCCCGGTAGTGCGCGGTGGCGTGCTTGGCGGGGGAGTCGTCGCAACAGCCGATGTGGCCGCACTGCGCGCAGCGCCGCAGATGGAACCACCAGCCGCCGGCCGCGTCGCACTCCACGCAGCCGTTGCCGCTCGGCGCGACGCTGGGATCGATTCGGTTGTCGCTGCTCATGCGGGCTCCTCGGGCGTCTCGTCGTCCGCCGCGGTGAGCGGCAGGAGGACCTGGAAGCGGGTGTCGCCTGGTTCGGACTCGACCTGCAGGGTGCCGTGGTGCTTGTTCACGACGATCCGCCAGGAGATGTCCAGGCCGAGCCCCGTGCCCTCGCCCACCGGCTTGGTGGTGAAGAACGGGTCGAAGATACGGCCCTTGATCTCCTGCGGCACACCGGGCCCCGTGTCGCGGAACTCGACCAGCACCCGGTCGTTCACCAGCTCCGTGCGGACCGTCAACGTGCCTTCCCCGCCCGCGCCGTTGATGGCCTGGACGGCGTTGTCGATGAGGTTCGTCCACACCTGGTTGAGCTCCGCCGGGTACGACGGGATCTTCGGCAGTGAACGGTCGTAGTCCTTGACGACCTTGATCTGCGGGCCGATCTTGCCCGAGAGCATCAGCAGGGTGCTGTCGAGGAGTTCGTGCACGTCGGCGTTCTGGTAGGGGGCACGGTCGAGCTGCGAGTACTGCTTGGCCGCGTTCACCAGGTTCGAGACGCGGGTCGTGGAGTCCTCGATCTCGTCCATCAACAGCTCGGTCTCGACCGTGTAGTTGAGCCACCCGATCGCCGCCGGCAGGATCTGCTCGTCGACCTCCGAGGCGACCTGGTCCAGCCAGTCCACGTCCAGACCGGCCTGCACGAAGGTCGGCGCGAGCCGCCAGCCGTCCGGGATGCCGTGATCGTCCAGCCAGTCGCTGACGGTGTCCTCGCGGTCCGAGGCCTCCAGCGGGCTGAGCGTGGGCGCCTTGGCGACCAACTCGGCCGTGCGCTCCTGGACTTCGATGAGCCCGGCCAGGTCCTCGCGCGGATACGGGCCCGACGAGATGACGCCGAGTTTGTGCCGCATCTTGGCGACCCGCTCCCGCAGGGTCGCGGTGGCGCGGACGGCCGCCGCCGCGGGGTTGTTCAGCTCGTGGGTGAGCCCCGCCGACAACGAGCCCAGCGCCAGCAGTCGTTCACGCTGCCCGATGGCGCGCTGCGCGCTCTTCGTACCGAAGAAGAGCCCCTCCAGCAGGTGCACCGCCATCGGGAACCATTCCTGCATGATGTTCGAGAACGTCTCCGCGGGCAGCACGAAGAACCGGGTCGGTTCCGTGACGTGCATCGAGTTCTGGTAGATGTGCTGCACCCGGTCGCCGAGGTAGGCCTGCATCGCGCCGGCGTACACACCGCGCTGCGAGGTGCGGCTGACCTCCACGTCGTCGCCGCCGACCCGGCTGTACAGCACCACCGTGCCCTCGACCATCACGTAGAAGCAGGTGGCCGGGTCGCCCTGGGTGTACACGGGCCCCGGCTCGAACAGCTCCACCCGCCCCTCGCTGCACAGCCGTCCCAGCTGCTCCGGGTTGAGCTTCTCGAACAGGAACAGGGTCCCTATCTCCTGCGGGCTGCAGGGCACCAGTTTGCCGCTCACGACTGCTCCAGATACCGGTGGACGAGCATGACTGCCATGGCTCCCTCTCCGACGGCGGACGCGACCCGCTTCGCCGACTCCGCGCGGGCGTCGCCCGCCACGAACACGCCGGGAATGTTGGTCTCCAGGTGGTACGGCGGCCGATCCAGCTCCCAGTCCGCGGGCGGCCTGCCGTCGGCGGTGAGATCCGGCCCGGACAGGATGAACCCGTGCTCGTCGCGCAGCACCGTGCCGTCCAGCCAGCCGGTCAGCGGGGCCGCGCCGATGAACACGAACATCCACTGCGCGTCGACGAGTTCGGTGTGCCCGGTGTCGACGTCGCGCAGGGTGAGCTGCTCCAGGTGGTCGGTTCCGTGCGCCGACTCGACGACGGTACGCGCGCGTACCGAGATGTTGGGTGCCTCGTTGATCTGCTGGATCAGGTAGTACGACATCGACGCGGACAGGTCCTGACCGCGCACCAGCAGGGTGACCGACTTGGCACCCTTGGCCAGGTACATCGCCGCCTGCCCGGCCGAGTTGGCGCCGCCGACGATGTACACGTCGTGGCCCTGGCAGGAGGACGCCTCGGTCAGTGCCGAGCCGTAGAACACCCCGCACCCGGTCAGGTCGTGGCAGCCCGGCGCCTCCAACTGCCGGTACGACACCCCGGTCGCCAGGATCACGCTGTGCGCGGCGACCGCCGAGCCGTCCGAGAACCGGACCGTCCGCGCGGCGCCGTTGGCCTCCAGGCCCGAGACCTCGCGCGCGGTGAGGATCTCCGCGCCGAACTTCCCCGCCTGCCGACGGGCCCGGTCGGTGAGCTGCGCCCCCGACACACCGTCCGGGAAGCCCAGGTAGTTCTCGATCCGGGAGCTCTGCCCGGCCTGTCCGCCGGTCGCCGACCGCTCCACGAGGACGGTCCGCAGCCCCTCCGACGCCCCGTACACCGCCGCGCCGAGCCCGGCGGGCCCGCCGCCGATGACGACGAGGTCGTAGAAGTCCGCCGCCGGAGTAGTCGCCAGACCCACCTGCGCGGCCAGCTCGGGCGCCTCCGGCTCGATCAGCGGCGTCCCGTCCGGAGTGATCACCAGCGGCAGCCGCTGCCCGTCCTGCCCGGCCGCCTTGAGCAGCCGCTGCCCCTCGGGCTCGTCGGCGGAGTACCAGCGGTAGGGCACCTGGTTACGGGCCAGGAACTCCCGCACGTCCGAGGAGCGCGCCGACCAGCGGTGGCCGACCACCTTGGTGCTGGGCACCGGCCGGAAGTCGCTGCACCGCCACGACTCCAGCAGGTCGTCCAGGACCGGATAGAGCTTCTCCTCCGGCGGGTCCCACGGCTTGAGCAGGTAGTGGTCCAGATCGACGACGTTGATCGCGTCGATCGCCGCGTTCGTGTCCGCGTACGCGGTCAGCAGCACCCGGCGCGCCCCCGGGTACACGTCCAGGGCCTGTTCCAGGAACTCGATGCCGTTCATCTGCGGCATGCGGTAGTCGGCCAGGATCACGGCCACGAGATCCCCGCGCAGCTTCAGCTCGCGCAGGGCGTCCAGCGCGGACTCGCCGGACTCCGCGCGCACGATCCGGTACGACTCGCCGTAGCGCCGCCGCAGGTCCCTGGCGACGGCCCGGGAGACCCCCGGGTCGTCGTCCACGGTCATGATGACGGTCCGCGCTGCGTCGGACGCCTGTGCCATACGTCTCCACCCCGAGTGGTCGGATCTGCGGCACGGCGAGCCCCGTCACAGGAACAGTCACCGCACCGGCTCCTGCCCATCGTAAGTTCGATCGTCCCGCTTCGCTCCGGTATAGCGACAGGCGGGACGCACTCAGGCCTTGCGCGAGGAGAGGACGCAGAACTCGTTGCCCTCCGGATCCGCCAGCACCACCCACGTCTGCTCGCCCTGACCGATGTCCGTGTGCCGGGCGCCGAGCGCCAGGAGGCGGGCGACCTCGGCGTCCTGGTCGTCCGGGCGGAAGTCCAGATGCAGCCGGTTCTTGATCGTCTTGCCCTCCGGGACGGTGCCGAAGAGCAGTCCGGGCAGCTGGTCCTTCTCGGGCCGGATCTCGTACTCGCCGGGCTCCTCGCCCACCACGACCCAGCCCAGCGCCTCGGCCCACCAGCGGCCCAGGGCCACGGGGTCGACCGAGTCCACGATCACTTGTTCCCATTCCAGAGCCATCTGGCCAGCGTAGTGAAGACTGGCCCCGACCGACTTGGCCACGACACAGGAGGCATCCCCATGACGCGCCCGATCACCGCAGGCGTCGACGGAACCGAGGAGAGCCTCGCGGCGCTGGCCTGGGCGGCCCGCGAGGCGGTCCGGCGGGGGCTGCCGCTGCGGGTGGTGCAGGCCTGGCGGTTCCAGCCGTACGAGGCGATCGACGCGGCGGACCAGGACACCCAGGCCGGGTGGGTGCGCGACGGGCTTGCCGAGGCCGTGCGGACCGTCACCTCGCGGCACGCCGATCTTGAGGTGAGCACCGACGTCCTGGAGGGCGACCCGGTCGACACGCTGGTCGCCGCGGCGGCGGAGGCCGAGTTGCTGGTGCTGGGCTCGCGCGGACACGGCCCTGTCGTCGGCTTCCTGCTCGGCTCGGTGGGACAGCAGGTGATCGCCGAGGCCAGTCGTCCCGTGGTCCTGGTGCGGGCCGGGGACGAGGCGGCCGGCGAGGCCGCCGGGCGCGAGCTCGTAGTCGGCCAGCAGGGCGACCCGGAGGACAGCGCCGAGACCCTGCGGTTCGCCTTCGAGACCGCCGCCGCGCGCGGGGCCGCGGTACGCGCCGTGCGGGCCTGGACGCTGCCGCCGGTGTTCGCCTACAGCCCCGGCTCGATGAAGCTCCTCGACGAGGCCGGCGGCCTGGAGCCGTACGAGAAGAAGGCCCTGGCCGCGGCACTCC